>JBARPZ010000119.1:0-4143 GCA_049643445.1 Sedimentisphaerales bacterium | reverse complement strand
GAGTGTTTGCCGCCGATGTTGACAATAATCTGGTCGGGGGTATATTTGAGACCGTTTTCCTTTTGGAGCTTGGCGGCGATGGCAGTCCTTAGCTCAATGATACCGGCTGCGGCCGTGTATTTTGTTTTGCCTGCTTTGAGCGACTCTATGGCAGCTTCCTTGATATAGTCGGGCGTGTCAAAATCGGGCGCTCCTGCACCGAAACCGATTACATCTATCCCCTGAGCTTTCAATTCCTGTGCCCGCGCCGAAACGGCGAAAGTAGCCGAAGGCGGAACGGCCTGTGCACGTTTGCTGATTTTCATTCCTTTGGTCTCCTTAATTCATAATTTTCCAGTTTAAGCAGCAATAATATTAGAAACATGAAAGTGGGTCAAGAAAAATGGGGAAAATTCGAATCTCTATACTTGATACTTTTATGTGAGGGGGTATTTAGTAGTCTTTAGAGTTTCTCATCCATTCGGGCCTTTTGCTATAGTCGATAGTAAGCTTCTCCGATGTCTTGGCCTATTACTACGCAAGTTGGTGTTTCATCGAGTACCTCTTTGTTCTTGAAAGGAAACCGGTATCGTCTGACAATGCCACCATCTTGCTCGTAAGTGTAAACAACATAAATAAGTTTCTCTTTGCCATATCCGCGACGTTTGACAAAAGAAAACATGGGGCGTACTGTTTTCTCAAGGTCGAGATCGAGTTTGGCTTTGTCGTATCCAGGAATATTCTCTGTGCCTGAGATAATTCGCTGGTCCTTATCATGCAAACGCAGGAAGGTTTCGATGATAATTTTATGGAGGAGTGGGTCTTTTGAATTGGGAAATTCGCGTCGGCAGGTCCACGTGATGGTTCTAAGGTCTTTTTCGTAAATCCCTCCATCCCTGTTATACATTATGAACTCAAGAGTATAAGGGTGGTACGGGTCTTTCGTCGTCAAGTACAGAAACCTGGTCCATTTGCCGAACTCTGCGGTACTGATGAAATAATCTTCCGGCAGTTGGTATTTTGTATTGTGAAATTCGATGTAGTTCCTCATAAGCTGCAGCGCGTTCGTGTCGCTTATGACTTCCGGAAGAATATGCCGTTTCGATGGGTATGAGCGACCCGTTGTAGTAGACTCTTTCAATATGCCGCGGTTTGAGTCAGTCACCAGATGAAGGGCATGCCCCTGCGACGCATCAAATAGGTAAACACCATTTTTGTTTTGCCTGTTCCACGTGACAAACTCTCGTACGAAATAATCAGACAGAAGGTTTCTATAGTCTTCCGGAAGTCTTCCATGTTCACGAAATACGGTATGTCCGTATGCCACAGCTGAGGCCGCCTCCCGGTTCTTAATCTTGTCAAGAAACGCCCTGATTTGCTCAGAGCTGAGCTGATACGGGGCTATATCTTTGCCATCTACTTGCGTTGAGGGACCGAACTGTGGGACGACATAGTCATTTGAAGAACTTTGAATCTGATCTGCCCCTGCATAAGTAACCGAAATGAACAGCAAGATACAAGAGAGGGCCGCTGTACGACATATTATATTTAACGTTTTAGTAAACATTTTTATTCCTTTCAAT
This sequence comes from Sedimentisphaerales bacterium, assembly GCA_049643445.1. Lineage (GTDB taxonomy): Bacteria > Planctomycetota > Phycisphaerae > Sedimentisphaerales > Anaerobacaceae > CS2-K091. The sequence goes on along the minus strand of JBARPZ010000119.1, from coordinate 2,581 downwards.
CCTAAAAAACATAAATCGTCTTTACGGACACTTTCTATAGTCAATAATCCTTAAACTTTCACATCCATTCTGGCCAGTCTTCCGGCCGGACGCCGCCGGCTTTGGTCCACTTATTTGACATGTTGAATTCGCGGTGCCATTTCAAAGTCCACAACTCTTTTAGTCCTACCTTTCTGACAGAGAAATCCATAAAAAGGATGTTTATATACCCATCATGCCGGTCGATTATGCAGCTACCTGAGTTTTGTGTAATCACAAACGGCTCAGACGAGGGGGGAGGGGTGTTTTCATTAAGCCAGAAGGTGGGCGAGGCGCAATCAAACCACAAAGGTACGTAACCCGGAGACTTAACATCGGTAGTTTTCCAGGCGTTCGGGCCATTCGGAGTCAGTTCATACCCATACCCACCTCTGCCATAACTCACAAGTCCATAGCTGCCGTACATATCGTAATTTTTTTTGCCTACAGGTCCTAACCTGCCCCAGGCAAGGATCTTTCCCCCCCTGCTGTCCATAGTAGATTGGCCTGTTGGATTTGCAATTTCTTTTGCGACCGGGCAAAAACGTATGCCCTTTATCTGGCGAGGGATGTAGTAATCGTACCACCAAAACGGCTCATCACCGGGATATGAGAGATAGTTAGTAAGGCCGAAAGTGTCATCGGTCTCCTGGAAAAACATCGTCCAGATCTCGTTCCATTGCTGCAGGTTGGACTGACAGATAACGGTCTTTGCCTGGCCCCTTGCGCGTTCCATGGCAGGCAACAATAAGGCAATCAATAAGGCAATAACAGCAATTACCACCAGGATCTCTATCAGTGTGAATGCTTTTCGCTTGTGCATGGCGTTTCTCCTTCTGTCTTGAAGGTTTTTCTAAACCGACATTTCCGACTTAAACCCGATGCAATCCGCTGTTGTGTTTGTCTGAATGATTTTAACCACATTGCCTGCGTTGATACAACACATTTGCAGAAAATTTGTTATTTCAAACCGAACAGATACGCCTCATGCAATGAATATGCGTGTTTTCGTACTTTTTTGAGCATATTCGGCGATTTTCGGCAGGCGTTACGGCATTCCGTCCGGCATTGCGGTAAGTTGTTTGGTAAAAATCCGGCACGAAGTAAAAGGGCTGTGAGGTCAGGTTGCGTTCCTTTTTCTGCTCCTGGCCGAAAATTCTTCCGCAATCCCGGGGATAGTGACTGTAAGGTGGTTGAAATGGGGAGTTTAATTTGGTATCATATTTGATAGTAAAGATTTATCGCTGTGAGTAGGGCTTATAGATGGGGAACAATAGTAGAAAGTATCTTAGGAGTGGGCCTGCCATGGAAAATGTGCACAAAGTTGTAATGACAGATATACTGAAAATTACTGCGGTTGGAGCCATATTGTTAACTGCTGCTTTGCCAGGCATATCATACGGGGCCGGTCACTTCACGTTGGCGTATCAGCGTCAATTATCTGCGTGGGAGAACAGTGCAGGCGAGGGGTGTCTTGGGGGCCATGTGTGCAGAGTGTGGGTATGGGACGAAGAAGGCAATGAGATACCCGATATCCAGTTGAAAACTACGTGGGACATTCTAATGGGTGCGACGGACATCGATGGACGTGCCGAAATTCCCATATGGGATGATGATTATGATTTGATGTGTGTGGATGGACAGGGGGCAACGAGTGACGCGACGCGTTTGATGACCACGCATCGGCCGGAGTGCTGGGGACATTACTCTTTCGAGGTAGGCTTCCTCTACAAGACAGACGTATCGAATCCCGGTGAATTTGACCTGGATTTGAACGGTACCTGGAATGAACGAGATACTCCTCAGGATGATGATGCACCGTATACGAAGAGCCTGGCCTATAGCGGCGTTGATTGTACGGATTACTGGTCCGACCAATCCAACCTGGGTAACTGGCAGACTCCGCCTTCCTATTTTGGGCAAACCTTTGTCGCCACCGGCGACCGCGTGGTTTCCGCCCGCGTGCATGGCGCAATAGGCCTTAACTATTTGCTTGATTGGAAGCTGCGGATAGTGACGTTTCCCGGATTAGTGCCAGTCGGAACGGTCACCTCGGTTCCTTATCGCTGGCCCTTCGGCTGGGAGGCTTTCTGGGGAGTGGACGATTGTCCGGTAGTTCCCGGGCAGACATACATGCTGCAGGTCTGGCGCGATGGTGATGGTATGAACATCTGGCATGTAGACCAGGACGTGTACCCGCACGGTCAATATTACGAGGGTACAACCGCATTCCCGGGGCTTGACCTCAATGGGCATATCTGCTGTATGGATTACGGTCCTCAAGGTCCTGATTTGAACAGAGACAGAAAGGTCAACTTCAAGGATGTCAGCATACTTGCTCTATACTTTGACGGTAATGAACCATCAGTTGACATTGGACCACCACCTCTGGGTGACGGCAAAATCAATTATCAGGACCTGGCTGTCATAGTCGGAGACTGGCTGACAGCTACGACGATACCACCACTACCCGGCCCGGCAAGTAATCTTGCACCAGCGAATTGGGCAACGGACGTCGACCCCAACGCAGATTTGAGCTGGACGGCCGGGGTTTATGCGACAT
>JBARPZ010000118.1:0-15555 GCA_049643445.1 Sedimentisphaerales bacterium | reverse complement strand
CGTTGCACCCGCGCGGCACATAAATTGTCGTCGGGTCAAGTCCTCCTTCCTCATGATATTACTCCCATTAATTTGCCAATATGCGCTTCAGTTGCCCTGATGCTCAATTGCACTTTTAACATCGCTTAAAAAAGTAGAAATTTCGGCAAGCATTTTTTCTTTGTTGTCCAAATTGCTCTCAATCAGCCCAACTATCTTTGAACCAATTATCACACCGTCAGCGCCTGCTGATGCGACTGCTGCGGCGTGCTCGGGTTTGCTGATTCCAAAACCGACACAAACAGGGACATTAGTAATCTTTTTAAGGTTGCCGACCAGTCCTTCAATCGTATCGGATAGCTTTTCCCTGCTGCCGGTAACGCCTAAAACCGAGACGGTATAAATAAAACCGGTAGTTTTGGAAGCAATCAGCTTCATTCTCTTTGAGTCAGTATTTGGCGTAACCATAAAAACAGTATCGAGTCCCGCTTTAGCTGCAGGCGACGTAATTTCATCCGCGTCATCAATACTCAAATCAGCAACTAAAACGCTGTTGACACCGGCCTGGTAACAATCGCTGAAAAATTTCTCCGTTCCGTACTGGTAAATCAAGTTGTAATACATCAGCAGTCCGATTGGAATATCCTTGTAATCCTTGACCTTCCGGATAAATTCCATTGCCTTTGCCATATTCATCCCGCTGTTCCTTGCGCGAATATCAGCCTTTTGAATCGTTGGCCCATCAGCTATCGGGTCGGAGAAGGGTATGCCAAGCTCCAAAACATCAGCCCCCGCGTCGATAGATGTTTTTACGATTCGCACACTCGTATCAAAATCGGGATCGCCGATTACGAAAAATGGTATCAATGCGGACCTTTTCAATTCTGAAAGCTCAGAAAATAGTTGCTTATATGTTTTCATCAGTTGCTCACTTTAATCAATAATAAATTGTCACTAATCAATTTTTAGAGGTCGGCGTTCTTCCACAATTGAAACATCCTTATCGCCTCGGCCGGAAAGATTTACGACCGCAATTGTATCAGGATCCAGCTTGCCTTTTTGGCTGCAAAGGAACGCCAGAGCATGTGCGCTTTCCAAAGCCGGCAGTATTCCCTCAGTTTTGCTCAGCAACTCGAAGGCATCCAGTACCTGCTCGTCTTCTGCAGCCACATATTCGGCCCTGCCGGTATCTTTTAACAGGCAATGTTCCGGCCCAACAGCCGGATAATCCAGCCCCGCACTTACCGATTCGGTCTCATGAACCTGACCTTCCTTGTCCTGCAGCAGGTAGGATTTCGCACCGTGTAAGATGCCAACCCTTCCAGCCACCAGCGTCGCAGCATGCTTGCCGCCGCTTAAACTCCTGCCGCCGGCTTCGACACCAATCAGCTTGACATCCTTGTCATCCACAAAGCCGGAAAAGATACCTATTGCATTACTGCCGCCGCCGACACAAGCGACGACCATATCAGGCAGTTTACCGATTTCCTCCAGACACTGCCGCCTTGCCTCCTTACCGATACAGCTTTGAAAATGTTTTACTATCGTGGGATACGGATGCGGCCCGCAGGCTGAACCAAAAAGATAAAACGTATCGGTAACATTTGCCGTCCAGTAGCGAAGTGCATCGTTGATGGCGTCTTTGAGCGTTCCTGTCCCGCCTTCGACAGGAATTACTTCTGCACCGCAAAGTTTCATTTTATGGACGTTAACACTTTGTCGCTCAATATCGACAACGCCCATAAAGATTTTCGTTTCCATACCAAAAAGTGCCCCAATCATCGCCGTAGCCAAACCGTGCTGGCCCGCGCCTGTTTCAGCAATGAGTTTGGATTTCCCCATATACTTTGCCAGGAGCCCCTGCCCGAGTGTGTTGTTGACCTTGTGCGCCCCGCCGTGCAGGAGGTCTTCGCGTTTCAGGTACACCTTAAAGCCGACACGCTCGCTGAATCTTATTGCGTAATAAAGCGGACTGGGCCTGCCGGCATAATCTTTTGAAAGCTTCGCCAGCTCGGAAACAAACCGCTCATCCTCATAGAAACGATAAAACGCCTCCTCTAATTCTTCCAGTACCGGCATCAAGACCTCCGGCACATAAAAGCCACCATAGTCTCCGAATCTGCCCTTATATTTCATACTTCATACCCTTTCTTGCGTCTCGCGTCCCGGGCGATGGGTCAGGGGACACAATTTATCCTCTCAGATGTCGTATATTTGCGAACAGTTTTTTCATTTTTTCGTGGTCTTTTTTGCCCGGCTCAGCTTCAATGCCGCTGCAAACATCAATCCCATAAACTCCCAGTTCAGCTGCCTCTGCCGCATTATCGGGATTTATCCCGCCGGCCAAAAAAACACGCTTGCTAATATGCCCTATGATATTCCAGTCGAAGCTTAGCCCCGAGCCGCCGTACTTCTCAGGGTCGAAGGCGTCCAGCAAAATAGCCTCTGTGAAAAAATCATCCGCTTTCTTGATGTCTTCCTGGTCTTTCACCCGTATTGCTTTCATCACTTTTACATTATGAGAGAAAAATTGTTTGCAGAACTCAGGGTCTTCATCACCATGCAACTGAACCCAATCCAACTGGCATATATTTTGAATTTCATGGATTCGCTCTATCGACTCATTCACGAAAACGCCCGCAATATCTATAAAACCGGGCAGTTTGTTTATTATCTCCTTCGCCTTGTCCGGCGGTATGAACCTCGGACTTTTCGAATAAAAATTAAAGCCCAGCAAGTCCACACCAATATCCAATGCAGCTACGGCATCTTCATAATTGGTAATACCACAAATTTTAACCTTTACTATTAACATATTCGTGTTTTCAATTCGTTCCTTGTGTCTTAATTCACGACCCGCTATTCGAGACCTTGATTAGTTTCTCCAGGCAGGCTAAGGCCTTGCCGTCACTGACTGAGGCTTCTGCTAAGCCTATTGCCGATTTGAAATCATCAGCTAATCTGGCCACGATTATTGCAGCGGCCGCATTCAAGACAACGATATCTTTGCGCGGCCCTTTGTCTTTTCCGTTAAGTATATCCCGAAGAATGGCTGCGTTGGTTATTGCGTCGCCGCTTTTAAGCTCATCGATGGACGTGCCTGAGATACCAAATTCGGCCGGGTCGAGTTCTACGGAAGTGATATTACCGTCGATTAAATACCGAATTTGCGTAACACCCAAAGTACTTATCTCGTCCATCCCCTGTCCGTGAACGACCATTGCTCTTTTGGCACCAAGTGTTTTAAGCGTTTCGCATATTCTGTCAAGAAGTGCACCATCGGCCACACCCACAACCTGTGCGGTTACACCGGCAGGATTGGCCAACGGCCCAAGGATATTAAAGGCTGTCCTGAAATCGAGACTCTTTCTAATAGGTTGGACGAACCTCATCGCAGGGTGAAATTTTGGCGCGAACATAAAACCGATATGAGCCTGCCTGATGCATTCGGCTATCGTCTCCGGCCCCGGGTCGATATTTACACCGAGTTCTTCGAGAACATCTGCGGAACCACACCTACTTGTGATACCGCGATTGCCATGCTTGGCTACATAAGCCCCGGCACCGGCAGCCACAAATGCAGCAGCGGTGGATATGTTAAAGGTTTTGACAATTGCTCCGCCTGTGCCGCAGGTATCAATGAGCCTGTCGACGTCAACCTTGACATGCACAGGTACGGCATGGTCGCGAAGAGACCTGGCAAGACCGGCAATCTCCGACGCTGTCGCACGCTTCATCCTCATCGCCGCCAGAAACGCTGCAATCTGGACTTCTGTAACCTCACCCTGGAATATTGTATCCTGAAGTTCCTTCGCCTGCTCGAATGTGAGATCTCCACCTTCTAAAATAATCTCCAGGTACTTAGTTATTTTGGCCATTTTTGGGCCCCTTACCTTTTATTTTTTTGCCTTTGCTATAGATAAAACATTCTCGATGATCTTGCCGCCTGCCGGCGTTAAAATACTTTCCGGATGGAACTGCACGCCGAATATAGGAAGCTCTTTGTGGCGGACTCCCATAACAATCCCCTCGAACTCGGCCGTCTGCTCCAGACAATCAGGGAGATCTAATACACAAAGACTGTGATACCTTCCTGCGTGCAGTGGATTTTCAACACCGGCAAAAACGTCCTTTTCGTTGTGCGTCACCCTCGACGGCTTGCCATGCATCGGTTCAGGCGCATGGCCGATCTTGCCGCCGAAATACTGGACAATTACCTGATGCCCCAAACATACACCGAAAATGGGCAGTTTATCTTTGAAATACTCTACGGCTGAAAGCGATATACCGGCTGTGTCCGGCGTGCCGGGGCCCGGGGAAATCACAAGAAGATCCGGGGCAAATTCTTCAGCTACCTGCTTAAGCTCTTCAAGCTCCGTATCAGCCCGATAAACCTTTGCCTGACAATTGCGTTTGCAAAAGTCATCCACCAGGTTGTATGTGAATGAGTCGAAATTATCTATGAATAAAACTTTTCTTGTTTCTTCTTCCATCGGATTTTACCTTAGCTTCCACGAACCGCCCGCAGGCAGGAATCTGCTTTGTGCTCGGTTTCTTCAAATTCGGTCTTCGGGACACTGTCGTGCACGATGCCGGCACCAACTCGAACATAAGCGGTGTGGTCCTTAATCTGTAGACTTCTTATTGTAATACAGCTATCGAATTGGCCGTCCACAGTCAGGTACATTACCGCCCCGCCATAGTAGCCGCGTTTGGTCTTTTCGTAGAGACGGATTAGCTTCATTGCCTCGATCTTCGGGGCGCCCGTGAGTGTCCCCATATTCATGGTGGCCAGATAGGCATTTAACGCGTCAAGCTCTTTTGCGAGTTTGCCTTTGACATTGCTCACCAAATGCTGCACGGAAGCATATTTTTCAGCGATTAGCAGCTCCGTGACGACCCTGCTGCCCGGCTCGGCTACGCGTGCAATATCGTTTCTGGCCAAATCGACCAGCATCATGTGCTCAGCTAATTCCTTACGGTCGAGTTTTAACTCCGCTTCATATCTAAAATCAGTGTCAGCATCGATGTCTTTTCCAACCCGTCCCCTCGGTTTGGTGCCGGCTATGGGCCTTATCTCCACGTTGCGAGTGTCGGTACCGCTGACACGCAAATTCAGTTCAGGACTGGATCCCAACAATATCGTGTTGTCGGTGTTCAGATAGAACATGTACGGTGAAGGATTCAGTTCTCTCAGTCGCCTGTAAACGTCCAGCGGTTCATCCGGGCAGGGCTCCATTTTAGTCCTGCTCAAAACAACCTGAAAGATGTCGCCATCGAGAATATGCTGCTTGGCAGTCCTGACCATTTGTTCATATTCGTCTTGCTCGGTGTCAGTCGAGGCAGGTGGAAGCGAGTCGACATGTTTTTGGCCCTTCGGTGCATCAAATCGAGCAAGATTGGAATAGTAGTCGAAGCACTCTTGTGCCTCTGTGATCGCGGCTTCACGGTCGCCATCAGTTATCATAACATTGACGACCACATAGCCTTTGGAATGTTCGTGGTCCATCAGGAAAATATTGTCGGCAAAGTAAAGTTCGTAATCAGGATTGCCGAGCAGGTCTTCTTTACTGGGAGGAAGTTTTTCAAACTGGTCTATGAAATCATAGCTTATAGCTCCAAGCAATCCGCAGGTCACGCGAAATGGCTTGCTCGCCAAACTAAATGCAAACGCAACGGCCCGCAATACATCCATTTGATTGGTGCTTTGCAGGCGGCTTTGCTCATCAATAATCCTGGTGTCCTGTTTGATTCGGCCGGAAATAGCATCCGGGGCAAATTCCACCTTTTCACAAAAGCCAAACCTTTCCTTTCCGTCAGCAGACAGGTATTCGATCATTCGTCTGCCGGTTTTCCTCAAGGCTTTGATGGTGAATTCAGCGCCCGTACCGGTAAGATATAGTGCCGGCCTTGCCGTGCCGAAACTCAGGGCGCCACTGCCGGTCAGGTATTCCCGGGATTCGAACAAACAGCAGTGTTTGGCCCGGCCGTAGTCGCTCATCTTGGCAAAAAAATCCACTGGCTCGTCCATATCGATCTGCTTGACGATTGGTATGATTTGCCCGGGCTTGGCACCGAGTATTATTTGTCTATAATCATCCATAGTTCGGACCTTTTATCGTAATTTTTATTCGCAAAACGCTGAAAATACAAACAAAAAAAGCAGCCTGCTGTTTTCCAACAGGCTGCCGTTTCGTACATCTAACAAATTTTTTACAGCAAATTACCGCTCACCTGCCGGATTTTAACCTGCAGGCCACCACCAGTTACCGGTTTTTTTGCGGTTAATTTGCTTCATAATAATACTATTTTACCAGATTCTTTAACTTTCGTCAAGCCCCATCCGAAAAATAAATTAAAAATAGATGGTCTTATAACGGATAAATGGTTGCCTTGTTCTGGAGCACCTTCGGCGGCAGTAGTTGTGGATGTGGGTTGGCCATCTGTTCTTCGTATAAAAGCACACTCTTTTCAGAATTCCTCAAACTTTTTCTCAAATTCTTCACCTCACTGTCAAGGCCGGTCCATTCATCGTAAAAATCACAAAACTGTTTGTCCTGATTACGAAGCTTGAGAGCAGCTCCTTTCCGACCCATGGCGCCCCTCAACTCAACCATTTGTTCAACAAACATCTGTTCAAGTTTTTCTAAAGTCGCATTGGAAAACTTGTCTGACTCTCTATACTTTTCGATAACCACTAACTTCTCCTGTATCCCTGAAAGCTCTATTTCAAGAATGCTGAGCATTTTGTTCATTTGAGCTATGGTTTCCCTGGCTTTTTCATAAGCTTCCGAATCAGCAAGGGTTCTATAGTGGTCCGTGTTCTTGAGCGTCTTATACGCTGATTCTGCCAGCTTTAATTCAGGCTCCTTCCCGGTTAATTGCTTTTTAATATCAGCCATCCTTTCCCGATATTCTTGCAGTTTCGATTTTCGTTCATTGATGAACTTCTCGAGCATAGGGGGCTGCTTTTCACGTCCTATTTTGGTCAAAATCTCAATTAACGCCCGGGTCATATTCTTCGCGTCGTCAATGGTAAAGGCATAAAGGCTAAATTCAGTCTCTTGTACTTGATACATTTGAACTTTGACAAAGCCAGTTTCCGTAGAGATGACCCTATCTGCTTTGAGTAATTCCTTCTGTATCTCGGACATAGATTTTCCGGCAGAAGTTGCTAAAATCATCTTTGTCAATGCCGGGTAATCCCTATGAACATTAAATTCCTGCTCAATTCGAGACAGGTCACTCATAGAAAATTTGGCAACATATTTTGGTTTAACGGGGCCGGCAAATTTCCTAAGCCCTTTACTTCCAAACCTTGTACTGATTTCAAATTTTAGCTCTGTTTTGGCTTCATTGGGCTCGGTGGCCAGTGCTGAAACGCAGATGACCACCAAAATCAAGACACTTAGCAATTGGCGTTTTACTGTAATCATTTTTGCTTCTCCTTTCTAAAAGTTATTTGATTCGTAACTTTGCTTCGGCTGCCGCGGGTGTTTCCGGGTATTTTTTGACTAAGTAATGATATTGCCGCTTTGCCATGGCTTTCGTATCGGTATATTTAGCTAACAGGTCTGCCGCTGCTAACAATCGAGTGGCGCTGGCTGAATCTGATATCCTGCGTTCAATCTCTGCGAACGTCGGCTCTTGCTCTGTTGGGCTTACGAGCGCCCGCCATACACCGGAAATCGTCACGACAAGCAGAATACTTGCTGCAATTGCTGCATATCCGAACCAACGAACTTTTCTCACCTTTTTAGGGGCTGGAATACGAATGGCTTCTGTCTCCGCCAGGCCGTCCTCCCAGATGACACCTGCAAGCTCAAGGGACCTTTGCAGTGCCCTAAGCATTTGTCGACAGCGCTCACATTTCGCTACATGCTCAGCCACCTCACTCGATTCGCCTGATGATAACTGCCCGTCGGCATAATCGACCAATATCTGTTCAATCTCTTTGCATGACTTTTGCATTATGGCTCAACACCTCGTTTTATTAATCTCCCCGCGAGAATCATTCGCACTTCTCTCAGGCGGCTTCGCACAGTGGACGGATTCAAGCCCAACATGTCGCCAATCTCTTTGGAATTCAGGTCACAGAAGTATCTCAGCACCATAGGTGTTAGCAAAGATTCATCCAGTGCTTGTAAGCATTCTCGCACAATCTCGATTTCCTCATCAATAACTGCTTTTTTCTCTGCGGTAGTCGGGTTCGTTGCAGTTTCTGACCGCCGCTTCAGGATTTCCGGGGCCCTCCGGCAGAAACTTCGCCGACGTCGATGTTCCATCAGGCATCTGTTGACCGTCACTTTTATCAACCACCGAATGCCATCCTCTTTAGTTTGGCACTTTCCAGTTCGCCTTAACGCCTGAATTACCACATCCTGCAGGACATCCTCGGCATCCGAAGCACCTAAGCCCATACCAGCGATAATCCGCTTGAGGCGCCCCATTTCGGCTGAAAATATATCTACAAAATTTGCCTCTGATGACCGTTCGCTGGCTGCATTGTCCGCTTCTGCCTCAAAATCGGCGCTTTTATCATTCACAGTTTGTACCTATTCGGAGTCAGCTTTCGTTCATCTATTAGTATAATGCTCGAGGATGCCAAGGTGTTGACAAAAAAATGAGATTTTTTTCTAAAAAACGGCAGGATTATTTGGAAACAATAAATCTGCTATATGATATACGGAACACACGTCATACAAAAGAAGATACGACTTTATGCCTGCATCTCTCTTGTCTTTGTCTGGGCCAACTGGTCAACCGCAACAGCGAGAATGATAATGAGACCAATAACAATCAATTGGATATGTGTTGATATTCCCAGCAAAGTACAGCCGTTCCGCAAGACACTTATTAACAATGTTCCGATAATTGTGCCGGTTATGGTCCCTCGACCGCCGGCCAGGCTCGCACCCCCTATCACAACTGCCGCGATAATGTCGAGCTCAAGGGCAATACCTGCCGTCGGTTGAGCCGAGACGGTCCGACTGGTTGCAATCATTGCCGCAATACCGACAAGAAGGCCCGTGAAGGTATAGATGTAGATAAGATTGCGGTCGACATTTACGCCGGCGTGGAAGGCCGCCTCACGATTGGATCCAATCGCGTAGGTATACCGCCCTAATCGACTATATCTTAAAAGAAAGCCTGATATAGCTATTATGGCAACGAATATCACAACAGAAATTGGTAATATCTCCAGCAATGTACCTTCGCCAAGATACTTATAGCTCGGCACATTGTACGGCTGACCGTTGTTCATCACATAGGATATCCCGCGAAATGCGCTCATAGTACCCAATGTCACGATGAACGGTTGGAGCTTTAGTTTTGTAATAAGCACTCCATTCAAAAAACCACAAGCAATGCCCACAACAACCCCCAGAACTGTACCAATGACAAAAGCACCTCTTTGTGGGTCCGACCCACCTATAGCAACCATCGCGTATGCGCCCGCCATGCCGGAAAGGGCCAGCATCGAACCCACCGAAAGGTCGATACCTGCAGATATGATAATCGAGGTCATACCGATTGCGATGATGCCGTTGACACTTGAGCGGCGCAGAACGTTCATGAAGTTTTCCATAGTCAGAAACGTATCCGGCTTTAGTGCCGACAGAACACAGATTATCAGTGTTAGACTACCGAAGGGCAGCAATTGTCTTACAAATTTGCCCATTTAGTTTGCCTCCACCGCCGCAAGATGCATAACTTCTTCCTGTGTGGTTTCGCCGGTCCTTAGATTTCCCACGAGTCGTCCCCGGCGCATCACTAAAATCCTATCCGTTACCCCGAACAGCTCAGGCAGCTCGGATGATATAAACAGTATCGCTTTGCCCTCCTCGGCGAGCCTGTTAAGAAGTGAATACACTTCCTTCTTGGCACCGACATCGATACCCCGTGTCGGTTCGTCAAAAATCATAAACTTGGATTTTGCCAGCAGCCACCGCGCAATCAGGAGTTTCTGTTGGTTACCGCCGGATAAGGAGTCAACCGGAGCCTGCGGGCCCAACCATTTGATAGATAATTGCGCTCCGATATCCGCCGCAATTTTATTTTCTCTGGCAGGATTGATTATTCTTTTCATCCCTAATAACCCCAGGCTCGCTATAGTCACATTCCAACTGCACGCAAGGCCAAGGCACAATCCGGTTCGTTTGCGGTCTTCAGTTAAGAAAGCAATGCCATGGGATATGGCATCGGCGGGAGAATTGATTGACAACTCCTCGTTATCAAGCACTATTGAACCCGAAGCTTTCTTGTCAACACCAAAGATGGCTCGGGCAACTTCTGTTCGGCCTGCGCCGACAAGACCGGCCATTCCAACAATCTCTCCCGACCGAATCTCGAAAGAAATGTCCCTTATTCGGCTGTCCGATGAAAGATTATCGACCCTTACACGAACATCACCAGGTTGAACATCCCGGGCTGGAAAGAATTCTGTCAGCTCGCGGCCAACCATATAACGAATGATCTGGGCGATATCCAGCTTCGTAACCGATTCAGAATGAACCACCTTGCCATCGCGCAAAACAGTAACTTCGTCAGCCAGGCCAATTATCTCTTCCAGGCGGTGGGAGATATAGACGACTGAAATACCACTTTTTCGCAGCCGTCGAACTATTTCAAAGAGTCTTTCGACCTCGGCTTCAGCTAACGACGAGGTGGGCTCATCCATAACAATAATCGAAGCTTTGCGTGCAAGGGCTTTTATAATCGCAACGACCTGGCAATCCCCGGTGGAAAGCTGTGATACTACGGCAGCAGGGTCAATATCGAAGTTGAAACTCTCGGCTAATTCGGCCGTTCTATTCACCATTGCCTTGTAGTCAACAGTGAACGGCAGGAAACCTGCCGGCTCATTGCCGAGGAAAACATTTTCAGCAACGGTCAAGTGTTCAGCCAGGTCCAAATCCTGATAAATCATCGATACGCCGACTGCCAGAGCCTGCTCCGGTTTGTCAAATGTATGAGGCTTTTCGTTGATTTCGATCTCGCCTTTGTCCGGCCGATAAACCCCCGCTAAAATTTTCATAAGTGTGGATTTACCCGCACCATTTTCACCCACCAGGGCGTGTACTGTCCCTGCCTGCACAGTAAAGCTTACATCGGAAAGTGCCTGAACAGGCCCGAAGTTCTTGGATATCCCAGTCATTCGCAGCGCGACGCCGGTGCCGCTGCGGTTACTTTGCACCGATGTGGTCATCTCAGCAATGCCTGAATCTCCGGTGTCGCCATATTATCTTTAGTCACTAAATTTACTCCCGTGTCTATACGCCTGGCGGGCAACCCTGTGCCGTCAAGTACGGCCAAAACCGCTTTCACGCCTTCATAGCCCATCTTATAGGGATTTTGTGCCACAAGCGAATCAATAGCTCCTTCTTTTAGCCCATCGATTAGAGCCTTCTCGGTGTCAAAACCAATCATCTTTATCTTGCCTGCACGGCCCTGGCTTCGCAGCCCCTGTAACGCTCCCACCGAAGTTGATGCATTGCAGGCAAACAGCCCATCAAGCTCGGCGTTTTTCGTCAGCATGTCCTCGGTAACCTGCAATGCTGTCTCCACAGTATCATTGCCGTATTGAGTATCCACTATGTCGATTTCAGGGAACTCTTTTCTGATGGTATCGACAAAGCCATTTTCACGATTTGTCGTCGAGGCAGAACCGGGCACGTACTTCAAAACTACTATTTTTCCTTTGCCGTTGAGAATTTTGCCCATACGTCTGGCTGCAATTAAGCCCCCGATATAGTTGTCCGTTGCCGCAAAACAAACATATTTGTCTGTATCGATACCCGAGTCGACAATCACGCAGGGTATATTTTGATCGTATAATTCCTCTACTTTCGGCACCAATGCCTTGCTGTCGAGTGGCGCAAGAACAACACCCGCAACATTCTGTACTATGAAGTCTTCAATGATTTGTATCTGCTCTTCGCGGTCAGTCTCCCGCTTGGGACCGTTCCAGAGGATTTTAACACCAGCTTCCTCGCCCGCCTTTTCCGCCCCCCTTCGAACCGATTCCCAGAAAATATGTGTAGTGCCCTTGGGGATTACCGCTATCCGGCGTTGGCTTGTTTGTTTGCCTTTATTTACAATTCCCATTCCGATAAAAATGATGGCAATTACGGCGAGTGCTATGATGATTGGTAAGGCCTTTTTCATAATTATTTCTCCCTAAATTTTAGGTTTGGCGTCGTGACTCCCTGACGATATTGATTATTGACTAATGATTTATTCCACATTTCTTTTAATGATAAATGTCAATAGTATGTAGCCAACAAAGTATATCTTCTCTGTTCCGGATTACAAGCCGACATTTAAAAAATAATCAAGAAAAGGACCAGGCCCAAAGTTGTTAGATATGCCTGATTTGTAGTCCGATATCAATCCTGCGTAGATTAACTTTCACTGATGCATTCCTTTCACCAGCTCTCTAATTTCCCCAGTTTCAAGGTTCTCTTTAGTTACTAATACAACACCTGTGTCTACACGCCTGTCGACTTTTTTGCCGTCAAGTGTGGCGATTATAGCCTGGACGCCTGTATAGCCCATTTTATATGGATTTTGCACCACAAGCGAATCAACAACCCCTGTCTTTACTCCTTCGATAAGCAATCCCCCGGCGTCAAAACCGACCATCTTCATTTTGCCTGCACGCCCCTGGCTTTGCAGTGCTCGCAGGGCCCCTACGGAAGTGGACTCATTACAAGCGAACAGGCCGTCGATCCCGACGTTTTTCGTCAGCAGGTCTTCAGCAGCCTGTAACGCTGTCTCAACAGTATCCATCCCATATTTAGAGTCCACAATTTCGATTTCGGGAAATTCTTGTTTGATAGTATTAATAAAACCGTTCTCGCGTTTCATCGTTGAAGCTGAACCGGGTGCGTATTTAACGACAACTATTTTCCCCTTACCGTTGAGAATCCTGCCCATTCGCTTTGCTGCAATTACACCGCCTTTATAGTTGTCCGTTGCTATGAATGAAATATATTTATCCGTGTCGATACCTGAATCAATAATCACGCATGGTATGTTCCTGGCATATATTTTTTCCACTGATGGAACCAGTGCCTTGTTATCAATCGGTGCAAGGACAATCCCTGAAACCTTTTGTGTAATAAAATCCTCGATGATTTGAATCTGCACTTCCCTGTTACCTTCGCGCTCCGGCCCGTTCCAGAAAATTTTAACGCCGGCTTCGGCACCTGCTTTTTCCGCACCCCTGCGAACCGATTCCCAGAAGATATGTGTAATGCCTTTAGGAATTACCGCTATCCGGCGCTGGCTTTCTCCCTGTTTACCTTTCCTTGCAATTCCGATCCCGATAAAAATGCCGGCGACTACAACAAGTACGACGATAATTGGTAAGGCCTTTTTCATAATCTACATACCCTGAATTTTGTCCTGAAGCTGATACTACTATAGAGCAATGCCGATTACCAGTAAAGTATATATGCTCTGCCGTGGATTACAAGTCCACAATTCTCAAAATCAACCGAGAGGATACTCACCATCATCCAGGTTAAACTCACCTTGCATAACCGATCTAACGGCCCTGTGAAAGTTGGAGTTTCTTGAAAACAAAGTATTTTGGCCTGCCTGCGTTAGAAATTTCGTAACGAATAATATAGTGCAAAAAGGGAAATTTTCTAATTGGGCCTGTTGACAAACCGTAAATTTCTTTCTACCATAAGTGCCCAGTTGGATTTAAACTGTTGCATAAATCCTGTCGAAATTGGTTTTTTCCTTATTTTAGCGGAAATGTACGGCTTACCCGGCAAAAATACTGCCGGCGTGAAGGTTTAGACGAGAGTGAAAATTTTAGCTTGTATCCCTGCTCGTTACGGTTCTACCAGACTCGCCGGCAAAGTTCTCGCCAAAGATACAGGCAAGTTCCTTATCCAGCACACCTACGAACGGGCCTGCCTGGCCGCCCTACCCGAGAAGGTAATCATAGCAGCCGACGACGAGAGAATTGTCGCCGCTGCCGATACATTTGGAGCCGAATGTATTCTCACCTCAGCCGAGCACAAAAGCGGCACCGACCGCATCGCTGAAGCTGTTAAGGATATTGATGTCGAGATTGTAGTCAACTTGCAGGCCGACGAGCCGGAGATTGACCCGCAGAATATTGATTATCTGGCCGAGCTTTTAGCGAGTAATCCCGATTGCCAGATGGCTACACTTGCTGCTGATTTCCAGAATCCCGAGCAGATTGCCAATCCTGATATCGTAAAGGTCATCATTGGTTCCAACAATTGTGCGATTTATTTTTCGCGTGCCCCCATACCTTATGACAGAGAAAAGTCCGGCGTAGGAAAGTTGCAGCAGTATTTGCGACATATTGGAATTTACGCTTACCGCAAGCAATTCCTGCTGAAAATTACCGCCCTGCCGCAAACGAAACTGGAAAAAATCGAAAAACTCGAACAACTGCGTGCTATCGAAAACGGTTTTCCAATATTAGTCGGCAAAGTCAAGCACACCTGCGACGGAATAGACACCCCGCAGCAATATGCCGAGTTCGTTAAAAGATATAATAAATAAAGAAAGTAAATGTATGTCGAAAGATAACGACTTATTGGCTTCGGTCAGTGATATTTCGACTGATAGCGAATTTTTCGTGCCTATACCACCCGGTTATAAAAAAGGAAGGACTCGCTACTGTTTTGTTATGGGCACTGTGATGAGCGGTCTGGGCAAAGGCATTTTTTCATCCTGTCTTGCCAAACTGATGCAGGATAAGGGATTAAAAGTTGCTCCGATTAAGCTCGAAGGCTATTTGAATATAGATTCCGGTACGCTAAATCCTTTTCGGCATGGCGAAGTATTTGTGCTTGATGACGGTATGGAATGTGATATGGACCTGGGCACCTATGAAAGAATGCTCGATATGGACTTAAACCGAGCAAATTTTGCCACGAGCGGCCAGATATTCAGCTCGGTTCTGCACAAAGAACGTCACGGCGACTATCTCGGCAGAGACGTCCAGATGATTCCGCACGTTACCGGCGAGGTCAAACTAAAACTTCGCCGCCTGGCAGCCGAGACCAATGCCGACATAGTATTTGTCGAGATTGGTGGTACCGTCGGCGACCTGGAAAATGCCTATTTCATCGAGGCGACACGCGAGCTGGCTTATGAAGAAGGCCCCAATAGCTGTTGCTTTGTAGCGTTGACCTATATATTAGAACCACCCACCCTCGGCGAGCAGAAATCAAAGGCCGCACAATTGGGAATAAAGCAGCTTATGCAGTGCGGCATTCAGCCGGATATCATCGCCTGCAGGGCTTCTAATCCTGTCAGTGAAAAGGCGCGTGAGAAAATAAGCATATACAGTAATGTTCCAATTGAAAGGGTTATAAGCCTGCCCGATTCTACAAGTATTTATAAGATACCGGCAATGCTCAGAGACAACAGCCTGGATTTCGAGGTCTTGAGACTGCTCAAAATCGAGGACAGAATCAATCTGCGACATGAACGCAAGGCCTGGGCACAGTGGTGCGATTTCACGGATAAAATCGGCTCCGCTAATCGCCAAATAACCGTCGGCATCACGGGTAAATACAC
>JBARPZ010000117.1:0-4421 GCA_049643445.1 Sedimentisphaerales bacterium | reverse complement strand
TTTTTTTATCGCGGCTGCAGAAGAGTACTCTAAAAACTTCCTCAAGGGATTCACTGCCGACGGTTACTGCTCCGAAGGCCTTGGCTATTGGAACTATGGTTTCGGTTACTATATCATGCTCAGTGAAACGATTTATCAGGCCACTAAGGGTAAAGTGGATTTGCTCCGAGATCCCAAGGTAAAACAAATCGCTACTTTCGGCTCGGATATAGAGATTCTCAATGGAGTTTATCCGGCCTTTGCAGATTGCTCCGTCCGGGCCCAGCCCAGTTCGCGATTGATGTATTTTGTCAGCCGCCGGTTCGGTTCAGGATTGCGCAGCTGGGAACATATCGATGCTGTCTCGCCAAGCGGTTCATTGTATCAAAATATGATGTACTCCTTTCCTAATTCTGCATCTCGCACCCCCCCTGCCCAGACTGCTTCCAAAGGTCCCGGCATCCGTTCCTGGTTTGAGAATGCCGGCGTATTGATATGCCGTCCAAGTTCAGATTCGTCTTCGCGGTTGGCCGTTGCTCTCAAGGGCGGCCACAATTCAGAACATCATAACCACAATGACGTCGGCTCCTTTATTGTTGTGTTGGGAGACAAGCCTCTGCTGCTGGATCCTGGTGGAGAAGTATATACAGCCCGCACATTCAGTGGTCAGCGTTATGAAAGTAACGTTCTAAATTCCTTCGGCCACCCTGTGCCGATTGTTGCAGGTAAACTCCAGCGAACCGGCAGCCGGGCGAGAGGGCGTGTGGTTAGTAAGACCTTTACTGATAGTACCGACACGCTGGTTCTTGATATCTCATCAGCCTATGAAGTGCCGGAACTCAAAAAGCTCGAACGTAAGTATGTCTATTCTCGCCTTGGGTCCGGTTCATTGCAAGTGACCGACGAAGTAATATTCTCGCAACCCTGTGATTTCGGTACTGCCCTTATCACCTTCGGCGACTGGAAACAAACATCTCCTTCGACGCTGATAGTTTATGATTCAGAAGAAGCTTTACGTGTGGAAATAAAAGTAGACGGTGCCGATTTCGAGATTCGGCCCAAAACCATCGAGGAAGATGTCAGCGCCCGGAAACAACCCACACGATTAGGCATCAATCTGAAAGGTACTATAAACGACGCTCTTATTACGCTTAAAATCACACCAACAAAACTACCCGGTAGGTAGAGTTGAACTACAGTGGCAGAATTAGAATGCTGATTGTCACCTGATGTGATTTTTTATTTGACGTCAGGCATAATATAGTTTCCCGAGCAAAAGCGTCTTCCATATTATCCAGGATTCTGGTATTTATATAATAACCAAAATGGAGAATAAATCATGAATAAAATGTTAATTGTAGTTGTTACGTTTACTATGCCATTTATTCTTTCTGGCTGTGCATATAACGCACAGGAACAACAGTTGGAAAAGTTCATTGCCACTCATGTCAAACAAGTCGAACCTATAACGACACAGGCGAATCTTGTCTATTGGGATGCATCAACTACCGGCAAATCAGAAGATTATGATAAGCTCAGCCGGTTACAACTTGGGATTAGTCGAATTTACAATAATCCAAAGGAGTATGCCTTCATTAAAGGCATAAAAGAATCCGGACAAGTCAAGGATGCCAGACTAACCCGACAACTGGACAAACTCTACTACGCTTATCTGCGGAACCAGATAGAACCGGAACTGCTGGAAAAACTCGTTGATTCGGACACGAAAATTCAGGAAAAGTACAACACATTTCGCAGCACAATAGACGGCAAAAAAGTTACAATGAGTGACATCTACACAATAATGACAACGGAGACAGATTGTCGCAAAAGGGAATCAGCCTGGCGGGCCAGTAAGCAAGTTGGCGATGTGATTTTTGAGGACCTAATCCAACTGGTCAAACTGCGAAACCAGGCGGCCCGTAAGGTCGGCTTTGACAATTATTATACGATGTCGATAGTCACGGGAGAGCAGGACGTGAAGGAACTGGACCGCATCTTCGATGAGCTTTACAAACTGACCAACAAGCCATTTGCCCGAATGAAAGAAGAATTAGACCGCATCCTGGCAGAAAGTTATGGCATTACCACCGAGGACTTGATGCCCTGGCACTATCATGACCCATTTTTCCAAAGGACCCCTCTGGTGTATGAGCTGGATTTAGACCTCTACTATAAGAAGCATGATGTCAAACAACTATCAGAAGAGTATTATGCAGGCGTCGGTCTGCCTGTAGATGATATCCTTGCCCGGAGCGATTTGTATGATCGCGAAGGCAAGTATCCGCACGCTTTTAGCGAAGACGTGGACCGCAGTGGAGATGTTCGCATTTTGTGCAATCTCCAAAATACCGAGCGGTGGATGGAGACGATATTGCACGAATTGGGCCATGCCATTTACAGCAAGTACCACGACCGGAAAGAGCCCTGGCTGCTAAGGGAGCCAGCACACAGCTTTACAACGGAGGCGATTGCGATGTTCTTCGGCAGATTGAGCCGTAATGCCGCCTGGATGCAGGAGATGCTGGGCCTTTCTGAGAAAGAACGAGCGGAAATTGAAACAATAAGCGAAAAATACCTTGCGTTTCAACAGGTTCTTTTTGCCCGCTGGGCGATGGTCATGTTTAGTTTTGAAAAACAGCTTTATGCTAATCCCGACCAGGATTTGAATAATTTATGGTGGGAGCTGGTTGAGAAATATCAGTTCGTTAAAAGACCGCCGGGGCCTGTTGATGCAGGCTGGGCTTCAAAGCTCCATTTCACCACTGCACCATGCTATTACCATAATTATATGATGGGCGAATTGATGGCCTCCCAACTGCATAGCCATATAGTTCAAAACGTTTTTAAGCATGAATCAGATGATGATGTCAGTTATGTGGGCCGGAGAAAACTCGGAGATTATCTGCGAACTAAAGTTCTTGGTCCGGGAGCAGTGTATCATTGGAACGATATGATTGAACGGGCGACGGGGCAACCTCTAACACCGAAATACTTTGTCGAACAGTTTGTCGAATGATGTTTACAAGGAACGAGAGATGACTTACTTAATTGCCATATTTGTGTATTTATTTATCCTTGCCGGTATCGGGATTTACAAATCCCGACAGGTCAAAACCCAGGCTGATTTTGCAGTGGCCGGCAGGACACTTTCACCCTGGATTATGGTTTGCACGATGCTGGCCGTGTGGATCGGCACGGGCTCAATTGTGGGCAATGCGGGGAAAACTTACCAAGTCGGCATGGCGGCCCTTTTCCTGCCATTGGGCACTTTTGTAGGTATGATTCTGCTTTCCTTTATCGCCACGAGGGCCCGGAATATTGAGGCCCTTTCGGTACCTGAGATTATCGGCAGACGATTCGGCGATACTGCCCGCTTATTAGCTGTGGTCGCGCTGGTGTTTGCCTATATGGTGATTGTCAGCTATCAGTTTAACGCGGGCGGCATGGTGCTGGAGGTGATAACGGGCAAGAAAGAAAAAGTAGTTTTGGGACTTGAAAATAAACTCACTAAGAACCAGGTTCGTAAAGGATATTTCCATTATGAACCTCCACAGGACTGGACCGGAACCACAGAAATTAAATTTAATGTAAAAGAGAAAGGGTCTGGCCAATGGTCGCAGAGGCCGGAGGTCTTTACCGTCAAAGTCGTTAAGTCAACCGAAATCATCTCCGAAAAAGCACAAACAAGCGGGCTGAAAAACATAAGCGTGATTAAAGAAAATACCTTTATCCGAGTTATAATCGAAGGATACGACGACGGTTTTAAGAAACACGATGGAATATACCGATTGGCCGCGATACCGCAAGAGGGTGAACTTTTTCTGCATGAACCCGTAATAACCGCCCAAACAGCAACGATAATCGCCGCCATTTTCATCGTTGCTTATACTATGCTGGCCGGATTGCTTAGTCTGGCGTTTGCAGATATTGTAACAGGAATAATTATAACGGTCACTTTGTTGATTGCGTTTCCCGTACTACTGATTAAGGCGGGAGGCTTTAGCGGCATGCTGACTTCGTTTACTGCAATGGGGGATCGGCCTGACCACATGAAGATGATCGGGGTCTTTAGTGCTGCAGATTATATTAATTTCATGTTGCCCGTGTTTCTACTGGTATTGGGTGATGCCAACCAGTACCAGCGGATTTTCGCCAGCAAAAACGCCAAGGGCGCTCGCACCGCCGTAATCGTTATGATTTTCCTGGCGCTGCTGATAGAAGAATTGATAATCGCCGAAGCATGGTTCGCCGGGAGCATGACTCCCGATCCGGAAAACGGACGCTATATTCTGATTTATGCAGCCCGACATTTTTTGCCCCTTTGGATAGGGATTATTTTTATGATTACGGTAGTTGGTATTATCATATCCACGGCGGATTCATTCCTATTGGTTCCTTCGACGACCTTTATCAAGGACATCTACCTGAATCACATCAAT
>JBARPZ010000116.1:0-13381 GCA_049643445.1 Sedimentisphaerales bacterium | reverse complement strand
TGCTCAATTCCTTCAAAAACGCAGTGTAATCCAGGCCGCCTAATCCCGGACGAATCTCGTCGAGATGAGTTGTGAGTTTTTTCTGCAAAAGAATATCCTTGGCGTGGCAGCTTTTGATATAGGGGCCGAGTTTTCTAAAACATTCGCGGATAAGCTTACCGCTTCCAAAGTAACGCTGCGGGCTGCAAACAAGATTGACAGGGTCCAGATGTACAGCAAACCGCTTGCGGTCAATGGCCTTCAATAAACGCAAGTACGAATCAGGGGAATCCGGGTACGCCCACGGCATCGTTTCCAGCGTGAAATATGTACGGGTCGGTTTGACATCGTCAATAATGCCACGCGTTGTTTCAACAATCATATCAAAGGTTTCTTCGGTAAAGTTCCCGGCCGAAGGGCCGTCCCAACGCTCACCGCGTGAACCGCTTATGTTGACGCAGCAGTTGGCTCCAATCCTGTCCGCAAGGGCCAGCTGCCTGCGACATTTCGCCTGTGCATCCCGGCGCGTTTTTTCATCGGGACTGATTGGATTGCTCCACGCACCCACTTCAGCGATAATTATGTCAGCTTTTTTGGCTGCGGCCGCGTATGCCTTAACGACATCATCGGCTGCCCCGGCGTCTACGGGGCAATAGGCCGCCCTGTAGCCGAGCTTTTTCACCGCTTGAACCCAGGAATCAGGATTATCATATTTTTCAAAAGTTGGGCCTCCCAATCGCAACAAGGGAGCTTTTTTTTGCGCAGCCGATAATTTAATCGATGATGCAGAGGCCAACAGAACGGCTCCAGCTAAGGATTTTTTCATAAAATCGCGCCTGGATAACGATTTTTTATTGCTCATCATTTTACCTTCTCCTTTGCAGTAATAACGACTCGTATATAGAAACAAAACGAACGTAAACTGATAATTTATATCTTAACTTACAATAGAGACGAATTCACTAAGAAATTGTTACCATTTATTTTTCCCTGGCCATCACGAAATCCAGCCGGAGTGAGAGCAGAACGGCTTTTACAAGCACCAGCTAATTTCGACTAATGAAACTCCGTACCTGGGAAGAGTGAAATCCAGCTCCACTTTTCCATTGCGAACATCGCAAAACCGTACCGGCTCCAGGTGCTCAAGCTCGGCGGCTGCTTTCAGCCGGGCCAAAATATCCGGCGCAGGTTTCTGCGGACTGTTCAGTCCGAGCCAGCATGTATAAGCATTACTGTGAGTATCGTCGACTCGGTAGTGGACTATACGCGCCCGTTTAGAACCGTTTTTTGGAGCTTTGACAGTCAGCTTTACCGGCACAGGTTCGGCCTTGACCATATCATCATGATAGTTCCAAACAAGAATCTGCACGGTTTCCTCAGTAGCAACAGCCAGGACGTCAATATCGGGCTTCTCCCGAAAACCTTTCTCAAGAATGCGCTCCAGCCCGAGAGCACCGCTGCTTGTCACGGGGACTCGTTTGCCCTGAAGCATTCCCAGCATCTTGAAAGCGTTCAGTACCGGTTTATGGATTCCGTTAGTCGACAGTGTGCGAAAGCCCTCGAAGTAATCCTTTCCGTCGAACATAAAGGCCCAGGTCAATACCCCCTGCAGATTCACCCCCTCGCGGGCCGCCAGGTCAAGGGTATGCTTCATGAGGGCAATCTCGTAAGCTGCGTAGGCGCTGCCGTTGCGGTAGCCGTTGGCAGGATTGACTCGGGAAGAGAGCGCCGCCGCCCCTTCCGGGTCACATTCGCCGATGATGACGGGTGTGCAGCGGAATGGGGGAAACTCAGCAATGATGGAAAAGCCGCGCTGGTTGGTCCGCAGGTTCCGGCCCAAATCCATCTGAGTATGGCCGTCGACATATCTGGTCCTGCCCTTGGAATGAAAACCGACATAGTCCAGCCGTGTACCCTTCCGCCCGGTGACGGAATTCTTACCCTTAAGACAATGTTCGAGGAATCGGCGAAGAAATGACGGCGCACCGGCCGTATGCGGCCCACCAAAAAGTGCTTTCGGCAGGACTTCGTGCAGCGCACGCTCCGTATAGTCAAAGAGCTTGCAATATTCTTCAAAGGTCCCCTGCCAATACCTGATATTAGGCTCATTCCACAATTCCCACAACCACCCCTTTTCAACACTCTTATACCTCTGGGCGCTATGTCGCGCCCAGCGTCGTATAAGTTCGGCCCACTTATCGTAATCTTTCGGAGGATAGTAAACTCCGTATCCTTTCATCCCGAACGGGTCACTGCTTTTGTAAGGCTCCGGCCTGACAGAGAGGTCTTTCGGCATGAAGCCGATTTCGATCAGCGGCCGGCAGCCCGACGCAACAATCGCGTCCATCATCTCGTCCATTATCCTCCAATCGTAAACGGGATTACCGGCGGAATCCTCAGTATAAACGTTCGAGGAGCTCCACTTCAGCGACGGCTTACCATCGCCGCTGGCAAGCAGAAAATGCTGGCGAAGATATACATGTTCGGGATTGATATCTGCAAGCGTAGACATCAATTTTTTTGCATCGGTTGCCGTGGTATAATTACACTCATCATAGCCAAAGTATTGCCAGACATGCCGAAGAGGTTTGCCCTTTACCCCCGCATCCACACCAATCATGACAACTTCGCTGCTATTTGAATTATCCGCCTGTAATCCAAGCTGACCGAACAGTACCAGAATGATTGAGATGAACAATTGAATACGACTACTCATAGCAGTTTCCTTAATTTGATATTTCAAATGCACAACTTCACCGGCCGGTTTACCCTAATCCGTACCGATGCAATACAGGTTTTTAACGCCCCGCAGAAAAATCTGCCCATTACTTATTGCCGGTGAGGCACGGGTATCTTCGCCTAAGTCATTGCGAGCGACAACCTCGAATTGCGGGCCCGGCTTGACGACCGTCATAACGCCCTTGTCCGACAGGAAGTACACCAATCCGCTGGCTATCACCAATGAAACGCTGTGTCTTGCTCCGAGGCGCTGCCGCCAAAGGCTCTCGCCGGTCTTCGCCTTCAGGCATGTTGCCACCCCGCTGTCAGATACAACCAGAAAGTAGGGCCCGGCCGCGATTGGACTGGGCACATACGAACAGTCCCTGTCCTTCTGCCAGACGACGTGTGTGTCGGTCACGTTGCCACTTCCATCCGGGCGGACTGCCTGCATAAAAAGATCCGGAAAACCACTCGTCATAAAAAGAAGCTCGCCGTTATAGACCAAAGACGCAACGAACTGCTCGGTGGGACCGTCTATTATCCAGTGCTGCTTTCCCGTATCCGGGTCGTAACTGGCCACGCACTTGCTCCCCGAAAGTATCATCTGGTTTCGCCCTTCAATATGATAGATAACCGGCGCACAGTAGCTGCGCGTCATGTTCGGGCGGGGAGTTTTCCAGATAGTTTTGCCGGTGGCCCGTTCCAGCGCGACAATGTAGGCCGGGCCATCGTGGTCCCCGTTGACAATGACCTTATCTTTCCAAAGGACGGGACTGGAGCAATAGCCATGCATACTTGAAAACACACCCGGGCGGACTTCCCAAACTTTTTTACCGTCGAAATCATAAGCGGCTACGAACATCTTATCGCGGTCGAGAAAGCTGACATACACCTTCTTGCCATCTGTTACAGGCGTCGAGGACGCATAGCTGTTCAGCGAATGTTTCCTTTCAAGCGGAGCCTCAAGAACCACGCGCTGCCAAAGTACTTTTCCGTTTATACGGTCCAGGCACAGCAGTAGGCGCTGCTTTTCCATCGCCGTGACGACAAATATACGGTCGCCCCGGATAATCGGCGATGCATGTCCCTTGCCCGGTATAGGTACTTTCCAAACTACATTCTTTGTCCCGCTCCATTTGACGGGCACGTTCTTCTCCAGGCTGGTTCCGTCGCCGCGAGGTCCTCTCCACCCGGGCCAGTTTTCAGCCGAAACAGTATCCGACAGAACGGTGACAAACACTATCGCCAAACACAGGCTGACAACAATGTTTCGATAGCTGATTTTGAAATTATTTTGGCGCATCGGCATCTTCCTCTTTTTCATTGGGCCTGACTGCGGACAGGTCAAGTCCATACGGTGGCGGCTCGCCGCCGGGGCCCTTGAGATAATGGCTCATCCACCGCATCAGCCGCAGGGAGAAATCCAGGCGGGAACCGGCACGGCGGTTGCCATGCGGCTCGCCGGGATAACGGACCAGACGCACGGGGGTTTTCCCATACGTTTTGACGGCCCGGTAAAGGGCCAGCGATTGGGCCGGATGAACGCGGGTGTCACTCTTGCCGTGCAGAATCAGCAGCGGAGTGCGACATTTCTGAAAGTGATTGATGGGGCTGCGCTGCCGGATGAGCTCCATGTCCTCCCAGGGATATTTCATATAATGGACCAGTCGGAGCTCCTCGGGGATATCACCCAGGGCATAACAGAGAAAAGTATCGCTGATGCCGACAAACATAACCGAAGCGGCATAACGATGGCTATAATAAGTGGCCCCCCAGGCTGATGCATATCCACCGTATGACCCCCCTGTAATACCGACCCGTTTTTTATCAACAAGTTTGATTTTCACCAGGTGATCAACAGCGTCTACAAGGTCGTCAAACTCCTTTCCTGCCGGGTCGGCCTGACTGAGTTTGGAAAAGGCCACACCACGTCCGGTGCTGCCGCGATAATTGGTATAAAAGCCGGCAAAGCCCTGGGCGGCCGCCACCTGACCCGGCAGTGAATATCGCGTAAGCCAGCCATTGAGATGATGAGCTTCCGGGCCGCCGTGGACCATCATAATCAGGGGATAACGCACGCCTTTTTTCTCATCGAGGGGATGAATTAAAATCCCTTCCAGCTCCAGCCCGTCACTGGCCTTGAAGGTAATCACTTCCTGTTTAGCCAGACGGACCTTTTCGAGAAATGGATTACTGTGAGTCAGCCGCCGGGGTAATATTTCACCATGGACCATGACAAAAACTTCCCGCGGATGTTGGGGACTGTCCCCGACAAAGGCCCCGCTGAGTCCATCCCGGGAAAGCGACAGTCCATATAATGTATATTTACCCACCGGAAGGATTGTCTTTTGTCCGCTGCCGTCGATATCAATCTTCGCGAAAGTGGTCCACACTCCCTGATAGCCCAGGTACATGATAGTGTCATTATCCTGCCAGGCAATGGACCAGATGTGACCCGGATAACCGGGAAGCAAATCGGTAGTTTTGGGATTATCAACAGAAGCAACCATGAGATGTCCCTCACGGGGGTCGTGTTTATCGACACCGGCAACCAGTGCAAGGTGTTTTCCATCCGGGCTCCATGCAATCTGGCCCAGTTTTCCCTCGGTATCCAGTTGGAGCAGCGATTCACCGCTCTTGACATCCACGATATGGATTCGCCGCATCATAAAACTGTCATCCACCAGCGGCGTCGGCGCCATGGCAACCGCCAGGTGTTTGCCATCCGGATTCCATTTCAATGTCGAAGCCGAACCTTCCAACCCCAGCATGCGCGATTTGTTCTCCTCATCACGGTCGGGGCCGGGTTCTTCAGAATCAGCGGCCGCAATCCAAACTTTTGTCGGTAGATAATCCTCCTCATAAATTTCGGCATTGAAACCATGTTTTTCATCTTTCTCGATTTCCTCATCCAGCTTCGGCTTGGCCGTAAAGGCAACTTCCTTACCGTCCGGGCTCCAGGAATAGCCGCCAATGTCCGTTTCATGCCCCAGCACCTTACGGGCCTCGCCGCCATCGCCCGGGATAACATATAGGGCCTTGTGTTCATCATCGCCTCGCTTTGCCAGAAAGGATATCCCCCTGCCGTCCGGCGTCCACTCGATAGAAGAAATGTTGACCTCCCCGGTTATAAACGGGCGGGATTGGCCGTCCCCATTGACAACATGCAACTCGCTCCAGGACGGCCCATCATCGTCGGTATAAATTGGGCGCGGCACGTAGAGAATATAAGCAGCCAGTTTGCCGTCGGGAGAAATCCTGACACTGCCGACCTGGCGGATTTTAGCCAGCATAACTTCCGTCAGGATATCCTCTGCCGGCTCCTCGGCCCGGACGAACGATAAAGGTGTTATCAAAACAAACAAAAAAAACAGGGGCCCTCTCGATTTCCAGGAATTGAACATTCGATTCATAATAGTTGTTCTCCTTTCTGAGTCCTTACCTCACTCGTCCATAGGACCATGCCATTGTTAAATGGAAAAAAGGCATAAATTGCCTTCTGCAATGCCTATATTATCAAATCTTATTTCTTTTTCAATTGTCTATCAGGAAAATCCGAATTCTTACCATCACCCGGATATGGAACGACCGTTGGCACGTCATTATATGTGGATGTTTTGTTGTTTTACAACAAGAGGTAAGGCATTCAATATGTTCTACCCAAGCTGAGCGGATGAGTATGGATGGCAGCTTTGGGAGGCCTTCTCGTGAATGTCCTCCGTTTCTACTGTTTTGATTGGATTAGACCGGCTCAGGATTTTCTATGAAACCGGCAGAGGCTGTGACAGCAACACAAACCGAAAGAATTACGTCCCGACGATTGACGGAATGCAGTCTCATTTCATGGCAATAATTTGGTCGATGCGCTTGGCAATATCAGTCAGGTGGTCTTCGCCACCGCCCCCCAGCTCTGCGGTCATATAGCCGTTATAGCCGACTTCGTCCAGGGCCTTGCGGACCTGGGGCCAATTGACATCTCCATCCAGAAGATTCTTCCACTGATATCCACTGCGTTTGAAATCCTTCAGGTGAATTTTTACGAGCCTTTTACCCAAAGTCCGAATCCAATGGTGGGCGTGGCCGTAAATAATGACGTTGCCTACATCGAAATATGCCTTGACCCAGCGACTATTCAACTCGTCCAGGTAACGTGCAAACTCGATGGGACTCAACAGGAACTGATTCCATACATTTTCAACGGCGACGACTACACCTGTCTCCTCGGCCGTGGGTATCAATCTGCTAACATATTCCTGAGACCATTTGTATGCATCCTGATAACTGAATTCCTCCGTGACCTTCGTAGGAACCAGTAATACTGCATCGGCACCCATAACCTTGGCACAGCGGAGGGCATTTTCCATCTCTTCAATTTTTTTGCCAACCTCTTTCGGGTCCCGATTGGTAAAAGGCGGCCACCAGCCGTACAGCAGGCTATGAATCGGAGTCCCTTCTTCCCTGGCTATTTTGGCCTGTTCAGCAGCGGCCTTAAGGTCCTTCATGGGCTTGGCTTCAATTCCGTCAAAACCGCACTTCTTAGCTAAGCGAAATTTCTCCGAATCCGACAAATTTCCGGGCAGCATATTTATAATCAGGGCCTTATACAACTTCTTTTTCTCCTGCGCCCCTGCCGACGGGATGGTCGTAGTCAACACGCTCGGTGCAATAGCGGCCGCGGCGGTCAGCTTCAAAAAGCTGCGACGTTCAATCTTTCTGTCTTTCATAAGTCCTTCTCCAGTGTATTTTTTAATTTAATGGCTTAATGCGAATATTGCGAAACTCAAGCTGGGAGCCATGGCCGATAAAACCGATATATCCCTTTTCCCTGTGGAGTCCCGGATGAGGCCTGCCATCCATAGTATTGGTGATTTGGCTGATGTCTGCATCGACAACAAGGCCGCCATTGAGCTTGATCCTGATACGTCCTCCTTTGGCCATGACTTCCTGATAATTCCACTGGCCCACCGGTTTTTGACAACCTCGTATTACCGGAACCACGCCATAAATGGAGGCGTGATATTGATATGGCTGCAGATTTTTATATTGGTCTGCTGTATCATCCAGTATCTGGAGTTCCATACCCTCATAGGCGGCATTGACATTTAAAGGCGTGCGAATACCAAGACCGTTATTGGCCCCCGGCGTCAGCTTAAATTCAAACCGGAAAACAAAGTCACTATATTCATCTTTGGCGTAAACATTACCGCCCTTTTGACAGATAATCCTGCCGTCTTTGGCGATATAACCGTTGGTATCTCCGACCCAGCCTGTAAGGTCTTTGCCGTTGAACAGAGATACAAAACCCGCCGCTTTTTCCTCTTCAGTCAGAGGCCGCGGGCCTTCGTCGCGTGGAATCTCGCGAATATAGATATTGCGGAAATGGATCGGGTTACCGTGACATTGCAATTCGATTTGTTCGGAATCAAAGATGGGCCGGGAGCTGTCCCAGTAATTCTCCAGCACAACCTGATTAACAACCAGCTTTCCATTGAGATATACCGTGACCCGTTCGCCGACCATCTTGATACGAAACGTGTTCCACTGCCCGATTGGATTGTCCGCTATCATGGCGGGCTTGCTGGGATTTTTCTTATTGTTATAGAGGCCGCCGGAGCCGACCTTATGCTGACCGGGGTCCCAAATCTGAACCTGCGGCGTACCGCGCAGATAGATACCGCTGTCACCGCGCGGATTAACAATCTTCCAGTCGACTAATAATTCAAAATCTTCATAATCCCGTAACGTGGCTAAGCTGAATCCCTTGCCGTCGAATTCCAGGACACCATCTGTGACTTTCCAATGCTCGCGCATGGATTTGTCCGCCTTGGCCTGCTCTTTGACCAATGCATCAGGACTTAGCTTGGCCCGCTTGATGGGATTATC
This sequence comes from Sedimentisphaerales bacterium, assembly GCA_049643445.1. GTDB lineage: Bacteria > Planctomycetota > Phycisphaerae > Sedimentisphaerales > Anaerobacaceae > CS2-K091. Next base: position 4,798 of record JBARPZ010000116.1, on the reverse strand, counting down.
ATAAGGTCCGGACAGCAGCCCTTTCCAGCCGGTCAAATCTTTGCCGTTAAACAGGGCCACAAATCCTTCGGGAGGTTGATTCAGAGCTTTTTCTCCATGGGCTGTGGATTGCGCCAGGCAGGCAGCCACAACCAGTAACAAACAAACACAATTGAAGTACTTCATCCATCTTTTAGTTTTCGCTGTTTTTTTCATTTCTGACATTCCTTCCTCTCTTGAATTGACCAATATTGTATGCTTACCCTGCAACACCTTTCAGAAGACCATTGAAAATCGTTACTATTGTCCCAATAACTATACAGGGAATCCTATACATTTGCAATAGTATTATTGGAGGGAGCTTCAGAAGGTAACTCAATAAATATGCGTCAATTGAGTCCCTTACGGGGGAGGTGATGGGCCCATGCCCCAGCCGATAGCTACCAGCATTGGCAGGATTTCGGGATTTGCCATAAACAGGTTCCAGCACAACTGGCTGCGATAGTTTTCAATCATCACCACAATGGGTCCCTGGTCGATGGCCAAATAGGCATCCGAGAACCAGTTTTCCTGTAGATTAAAGGCGTCATAGAAGCCGAAAGGCCCCCACAACCTATCACCATAAACGTGATAGAAATGCTTCAGGGTGGCGATGGATTCTGTCGGAGTGAAGGGCATTGCACTAAGGGCGGCCGTGGGAGCAATGGTGCCGTTGTCGTTGGTCGGCGAATGGGCAAGATAGCCCCAGGGATTACAACTGGCGGTCAGGCCCCATACCAAGTCGCTATAGCCTGCAAAGTTGTTGGGATTATTGATACAGTGTGCTCGATTGATTAAGGAAATGTTACGACTATTAGAGAAGTAGTTGCAGTAACCATCACTTTTGCTGCGCGGGTCAAATCCCAGGAGCGAATAATGTGTCCAGAACAGCGGCCCGCCGTAATCCGGCCCCACCCACTGGTAATAGCCATAGAAAGTATTGCCGTTGGCATACCACGATTCGCGCGCCCAGCCGTCGTAATAACAGGATGGCGGTATCGAATGCGTCGGGGAAGCAATCGCCAGCAAATACGCAATCATACATTCATTATAGCCTGTAATCCTGAAGCTGTTTTGCCAGTTGTGAGTCGGTGACCACAGCCACCACAGCGAGTTGCCATCGGTTTCTGTAGGACGGCGATACCAGTCCCATTCCACCTCCTGCCACAACTTGGTCACCAAGCTCCGGATTGCGGCATCCACAGGGTCATCAGAACTGAAGTACTGACGTACCGCGAGCATCCCCTGCACCAGAAACGCCGTCTCAACCAGGTCGCCGCTCATAATAGGATTGCCAAACTCTTCGTAATCGAAGGCTATAGGCTCGCCGGTCGTACCGTCAAACCAGTGCGACCAGGCACCATGATAACGTGCGGCCTTTTCGTCAATAAACGTCAAAATCTTCAGGATTCGCTCAACCGCTTCCGGCCGGCTGACGAACCCGCGCTCGACACCGACTATGATAGCCATCAATCCGAAACCGGAACCTCCGGTGGTGACAGTCTGGCGGTCACCCTCGTAAAACCTTTCTCTCGCCAATCCGCTCACCGGATGGGCAAAGTCCCAGAAGTACCTGAAAATCGCTTCCTGCACGGAAGTCAAAAGTTGCTCGTCGGTCATCGCATAAGAAGTGGCGTTGACAATGCCTGACTGCGCAGTCTCTCCACCACCAAGCACCGTCGTTATATAATAATAGCGTGTCTGATTATTTGAACCGAGGAAGTCACTATAGACAGATACCGTATGTACCGAACTATTCAGTTTAGTAAACGGACCCATCTGGGAATCAGCGCGATATATGTTATAACCGTTCAGGCTGGGAGTTTGTACAGGGCTCCATCGCAAATCGATTCTTTTGTCATGGCCGGTGGCAGTCAGCCCGTAATAATCAGGATTGATGCTGCGCAGCCTGAGATTATCAACGAACAGTGTCCCCGCTATACTGCAGGGCTCTCCCATATCCTCAAAAACGATCGCTCCAATACTATTTAGACCCACGTTGTTACGGCCGGAGACATCAACCACCACAGTAGACCACTCGTCAAATGCTGTGGGGACATTTTCCGATTCGTTCCAGCCGAACGTCGCATCCCACACGCCGACGAGACCTGTAGGAAACAGCAAGCCTCCGGTCGGCACAAATACATCAAAGACAATTTCATCCACACCGTTCAAATCGAAGGTAAATCCGCCGGTAAAGCTGTACCCATACTCAACCTTACGGTCGGCCTCGTTGTCCCATATCAGCCCGAGAACATACCTGCCTTCCGTGGCGACTGGTACGCTACCGAATGTAGGATGGCTCGTACCACCCAATAGTTGGGCCCCTATGGTTACACTTGGATCACCCGAATGCGGCCCGACGATCTCGACATGCGTTTCAAACGGCTCGTGGCCGGCAAGCAAATTAGTAATGTATGGCTCAACACTCCCCCACTTTCCCGCTAACAAACTAAAATCATTAAAATCAACTTCGTCGCTGTAGTCAAAATCGGCACCGCCACAGAAATAGTCCGCCAAACAACCAGTGGCCAGCCATTTCTCAGCAAAACCGGAAAGGTCGGCCCAATCAATACGGCCATCCTTAATCAAATCGAACTGAACCGCCTCCGCTAAACCGGGCAGGCTTGGCACCAATACCAACACCGGCAAGACCATACAAACAAGACCAGAGATACCTTTATTCATCCCTCATTTTCCAGGCCAATTAAACCGAGTATCCGAACTCTTACACCGAGCTTTCCTGTTTGGCTCAAGTTCTGCAATGCTCCTCCTGTTTCCTGTCTATATATATGATGCCATATTTACGTTAAAAAATCAAGTGTTTTGAGCGTCCCGTACCAAATCCTACTGTTAAACAGTTGCAGTTTTTCTTTCAACTTTATACAGCATTTTTTCCCGGTTTCTCCCCTGTCTTGAATTTCATGATGATAGATATCAGGCAAGGGCAAAATTCATCTAATATCGCAATGAAAACCCGGCATGCTGATTAACATCCAACGCGGCGAAAAACCCTCTTTTTCGGCCAAAAACCACTTTTTAACTCACTGATATACTCCCTGCCTTGCCCTGTAGTGTAATGCCGACAAAAAAATTTAAAAAACTTTCCATTTTTATCTTTCAGGTATTAGAATAATCCGCAATAGAGGAGACTATGCTATGAACAAGTGGGGTTGTTCAAAAAGCTAGCAAAGGGACTTGCAACGAATCAGGCGGAATACTCAAGAGGAGTGCTCCAGGCAGTTCATCCCTACACGTGCAAGCGATTTTAGACTAATCCCTGAATTGGTATGCGCTCCTTTTTCTATCGTGTCGTGGTGGAATCCCCTATACAAAAAACAGGGTATGCACCGATTTCGGAGTCGAGCAAGAGAAGTTATTTTGGGCCCATTAAATATGCGAGGTCATCGACAAGGGAGTGTTGACGTAAACTGAAACGTTAAATCGGTTAAAGCGGGCCTGTCGAAGGGAATCATGGCGTAACCGCTTTGTGAAAATTGCGAGTCTAATTTTGAAAGGAGATGTCATGAAAAAATTGCTGACTGTTCTGATTCTTGTTTCATTGTTTGTGTTGAGCGGCTGTTACAGTTGCGACAGCTACCATAAGTGGAAGGGCACGGGGACTGCACCTTCATGGATAAAGGAAAAACCCTACTGGTCCCCCGAGTGCAAGGCATGGGCTGCATCCCAGAAAAAAACTGCTCCCACTCCGGTTGAATCAAAGCCCGCCCCTGTCAAGCCAAAACCCGCTGCTGCAAGCGAGTGTGGTCCGTTTACCGTCTCAAGGAGTTATCCATGTGGGGGTTGCGGTGTCATCCAACTGGACAAAACCATGCATGGGGAAGTCCATCTAAACGCGCCTTTCGATTATACCATCAAGGTTGCGAATCTTACCGACATGATGGTTGCCGACGTTGTAGTAACTGAAAATCTACCCGCCAATTTCAAATTCTCAAAGGCTAATCCGGATGCGAAGAAGGAGGGCAACAAGCTTGTCTGGACAATGGATTCGCTGAGTCCGAAAGAAAGCAGGCAGGTCGCCGTTTCAGGGACGCCTACGAACACCGATTGTCTTAAACACTGCGCAACGGTAACGTATGTCGTTCCGGCATGTGCGAATGTGAAAGTTGTTCAGCCTAAACTCAAACTGGTGAAGACCGCGCCGGCTGAGGCTTTGTTATGCGATCCGATCCCGGTCAAATTTATTGTGACCAACTCAGGAACCGGCTCCGCTCAAAATGTAAAGATCGAGGACGCCCTTCCTGCCGGCCTCCGGACAACGCAAGGCCAAAGCAAGCTCGTATTTAATGCTGGAACATTGGCAGCAGGCCAGTCGCGTCAGTTCACGGCCACGTTAAAAGCCGACAAGACCGGCAAATATGTTAACAAGGCCGTGGCCAGTTCAGAAGACGGGCTAAAAGCCGAATCTGAGACAACAACCATCGTGCGACAGCCTATACTGACAATCAGTAAAACGGGCCCCGAAATGCGATATCTCGGTCGGCCGGTTAACTATGTGATAAATATCACAAACAAAGGTGACGCCATAGCCGAAAACCTGACACTGGAAGACAAGGTGCCATCAGGAATGACCTTTGTGAGCGCAAACCATGGCGGTACTTTCAGCAATGGCAAAGTGGTTTGGAATTTACCTCGCTTAAGCCCGAATAAATCGCACTCGGTTGAAGTAGCTTATTCGACCGATAGGGAAGGCACTTTCTCAAACACGGCGACTGCAAGAGCGAAGTGTGCCAAGCCAGTTACTGCTTCAGTCAAAACG
>JBARPZ010000115.1:0-15500 GCA_049643445.1 Sedimentisphaerales bacterium | reverse complement strand
AATTGGCTTTGAATTGGCTTTGATTGGCTTTAATTGGCTTTGAATTGGCTTTGTTTTCCTAATTGACCAAGTGTCCATTCTGTCGTAATCCTTTGTTAGTACATTATTTACGTTCAACTTGACTTTTTGGAAATTGGCTTTGTTTTGCATAAAAAGTTTATAATTTCGTACGTAAACTTTCGTACTTGTCAGGGGCTGGAAAGAGAGAACACAGATTTCACAGATTTTTAACCACATATTGCACAGATTTTTTGCCACAGAGGGCACAGAAAACACAGAGAAATAATCAATAATTTTGTCATTTTGAGCTTTTTGCGGCTATTACGGCCTGATTCCTTACTTTTAACTTCCCAATTTTACATTCTCAATTCTACATTACCGTTTATATTATACCAAACACGGCCGGAATGTTCAATGAAAATCGAACTTTTTTTAAAAAATTGACGACCTTCCGAACGCTTTTTTCCTTTGTCTACACACAAAATACGTGCTAATATTGTCATAAATCTTTACATAACAATGGATATTTGGAGATAAGCAAGGTGGCGAGAAGGCCTCAAAATATCGAACATGAGGAAATAATCCTCAGCGGCAAGCTGGCCGAGTTCCGTACAGCCATCTTACAGGAAATTGAAGCTGCCAAGCGTAGTGCATCAAGTTCCGCAGTTCCGCTTATCAATGGAAAAAGAATCGCTCAAATAGGCGGTAGCTACCAGTATGTATTTGATATTGAGAGCGCTCTCAACTTACCTGGGGACGTACCTGGAGATCTTCTTGTATCTGGACACAGCCCCCTTGAGGTAGTGATTATTTCCATCGAGGGAATGGCAATCACCCTTAGTATCCCTAAAGACATTGGAGCTTTTGTTCCCAGTGCTCGTTTACGGAGCGATCTTGTATTTCTTATGCGTAAACTCATTGACCGGATTGAATCGAAGGCAAACACCCCGAATCCAGTCGGTGATCGAATACTTGGGGCTCCTATAAGCGGTGAACCGCTTCCAATTGAAGTTTCATACCTTAATCCTCAGCAGAATGAAGCATTGGCTTGCAGTTTAGGCCGTAATACTACTTTCATCTGGGGTCCACCGGGCACAGGTAAAACTCGAACAATTGGAGTCATTGGCGAACAACTTTATCGAAGAGGACGGTCTGTACTTCTTGTCTCTCATACTAATATAGCTGTTGACGGTGCAATAAAGCAAATAGCCGAGCGCCTTGGCTCTGAATCTGAGGATTTAGCTAATGGAAAGGTAATACGTGTCGGTGAGCCAAGGGACCCAAGTATTAACCAAATCAAAAACGTGTTGTTACAAACACATATAGATAAGCGCTCTGAAGAATTGGCCGAACGTCGTGTTAAGCTGGCAACTGAACTAGGTCAAATAGTTACAGAGGTAAAAGAGGCAAGCAGGACTATTGACATCTGCGAGTGGTTAGATGAAGCTGAAGATGATATTATTTCAATGACAAATGACTTGGACGAACTTAAGAGTCTGGAAGTTGAATCAGAATCATTGCAAACCGAGCTGTCGTAACTTGAAGCTTTGTCCGATTACTGGATTACTGCCGAAAAGTCCGCTCACGATGCAACCAGCTATCTTACTAAGCTTTCCAGCACCAATGAACTACTTTCCAACCTGAATCACCAGATTGAATCCAATCAGGATAAACTTGAGGAAATTACAAATAGTTTTTCAAATGCTAAATCACTTCTCTTCAAAGTTACCTCAGTGAGTTGGCTAACTCGGAAATGGCGCGGATTACCATCGCCCGAAGAACAATTAGAAACAGTGCAAAACTTACAAAAACAATTTGACCATTCATGCATCGTGATAGATAACATCAGAAACAAGTATGATGCTGCTCAAAAAAATCGTGCTTTCCTTTATGACAAAGTCCAGTCTTTTCTCTCAAAATATTCGGCTGAGCCTGCTGTAATACTTCAGCAAGCAGATTCTCATGCTTTAAACAAGAAGCAATTAAGACAAAAAATCAATAGTTTAGCAAGCAAATATGGCTCAGCGTATCTTGAATTGGAATCGCTCTTCAAATCAAGACTTTCAGTTTTGAAACAATTGGGGCTTACCCATGAATCCATAGGTTCTCTTGAGATAATGTTAAGCAGCATTAAGCAAGCTTTTCAGCGCGCAGTTGAAGAAACGAAAAATGTCGATTTAGAAAAACTCCGAACTCGTCGAAATGAATTGAATTCTAGAGTTCGAACAATTGAAGTCGAGCTTGGTCAAATTGAAGAAACGCTCAAGAAAGTAGAACAATTGGTTATTGCTGATGCAACAGTTGTGGCTACCACATTAACAAGGGCCTATTTGCGAGATTCAATCCAAACTCGACGGTTCGATACTGTAATTCTTGACGAGGCTTCTATGGCTCCGATTCCTGCTCTGTGGATTGCTGCCAGTATTGCAGACTCAAATGCTGTTGTTGTAGGCGATGACAAACAGTTACCCCCCGTTGTCATATCTGAACGTGATTTAGCGATTAAATGGTTAGGAAGAGATATTTTTGAAGTAGCCAATGTCAAGCTCCCGTATAAGGTTACTCTGGAAGAACAACACCGGATGCACCCTGATATTAGCAGAATCCCAAACACTTTCATTTATGGTGGTATCCTCAAGGATGCTACTGAAAACACAAGTACAGACAATGAATTAACCGAGTGGTATCAGGTTGGTTGGGAGCATGATAGTCCTGTTCTGCTTGTGGACACAGGTTCACTTAATGCGTGGGTGACAAGCGTTCCAAGAGGAAGAGGTTCAAGCCGACTTAATTTTCTCTCCGCAACCGTATGTGTAGACCTGGCAGAGCAACTACTCCTTGAAAATCGACCAGAATTTCATAGGGAGAACAAGCCTCGAATACTTATAGCCTGCCCATATAGTCCTCACGCAAAGTTGCTGCAATTGTTGGTTCGTGAGCTTAAGTTGGGCGATGATATCAGAGCCGGTACAATCCATAGTTTTCAGGGTTCCGAAGCCAGTATTGTTATATTTGATATGGTTAATGATGAACCTCACTGGAAAGTGGGAATGTTTATGCCCCAATTTGACGAAGGGACCAAGCGTCTTTTAAACGTGGCTCTAACCAGAGCAAGACGCCGCCTCATAGTTGTAGGAGATTTTGAATACATATCCAAATACTCTAAGAAATCTTTTCTCGGTTCTGAACTTATTCCATTCCTTCGTGATAATTACCCCTCTGTTAATGTGCTTGATGTTATTAAGGCAGGACTCGCAGCGAGAGCAGCAAAGGCACAGACCGCCGTATATGGCGGGAATGTTGAGCCAGACAAGAACCGGCTCGTTGTGACTCATGAGCATTTCTACACTTTTCTCAGATCCGACTTAGACAAGGCCAAAAGTAGAATCGTCATATATTCGGCATTTCTGACGCAGAACAGACTTGCTCAATTGGAACCGCAAATACGTTCCGCTGTTGAACGAGGCGTAAGAGTGTATGTTGTGACGAAAAGCTTTAGTGAGCGTGGCAAGCGTGGATTAGCAGGGTATAGAATGCTTGAAATGGCGCTTGCTAAATGGGGGGTTATAGTTATCCACAAACAAGGAATGCACGAAAAACTCGTCTTTATTGATAGTAATATTTTGTGGTCAGGTTCGTTAAACCCTCTTAGCTACAGTAACACTGGCGAGCATATGGAGCGCAGATTTAGCACAGAGGTATTTGAGGAGTATTCTCGGAAATTGCGCTTTAATGAGTTAATCGGTGAGTATGATAATGGACCTCCCTCATGTCCCTTTCATGGAACTGAAGTTATAGCTCGTGAAGGTAAAGACGACCCCTACTTCTGGCGCTGCGTGCGAAAAGATTGTGACTACACTCGTAGCATCGACCAACCAAAACCCAAAGATGGAATCATCACGTGTAGAAAATGCGGAGGTGAGGTAGAATGTGGTGAATGGGGTGGAAAGCCTGCGTGGCGGTGTATTGAGAATCGCCACCATCATCAAAAGATAGCTCGAACCCATCTATTCCTACCCAAGATGCGGGCAATCATATCGAAAAGGAAACTACGCAAACTCGATAAGCAATTCGGTATTTCTTCTCCCAAAGTATCGGATAATTTTGAGGACAACCCAAAACGACTCGTTACTTTTCGATTTGGATTGAAGCTAAAAGCAAAGAAGTTACTGAAACTAAAGAGAAACAAAAAATCCTCCCACCGCAGGGGTAGGGGCTATTTATAAAGGCGTCTGGGTCTCCGCCATATAAATGATTAAGGATGAATGATAAAGGGGGAATTTAGAATTGAGAATGAAGAATAAAGAAGAATTTTGAAGTTAGAATGAAGAATTTAGAATTAAATCCCCCCGGCACAGGTCCGGGGGCTAAACACAAAGGCAATCCCGCCAACAAGTGGCGGGGCTTTCGGAGATAAAATGTCAACGTTGTTGTATTGTTCCCTTCGGCCTTGCTCAGGTTTAGGCATTGTCCTTGCTCCTATTGATGAGTAATGGTATCTTTATGGGCAATAACAATGAACTCGGTATGTTGTGGATTAGAATCTCTAAAATAGTGGGTTGAGACAAGATAGAACGGAGATCAGGTGAATAATGAATAAGAAACAATTGATTGTGATGTGGTGTGGAATTGGTGTAATAGTGTTCACTGGGCTTTTTCCCCTTGTCAAAAAACCTAATCGCCGGCTGGAGTTTGGTTTCTTATTTGATGACTATCAGTATCTGGAATTCACTGTCATCCTCATGATCTGGATATTGGCAGCCCTGGTGACCGTTGGTTTGGTCATTACCTTCAAGGACAATTCAAAAGCATAAATATGAGGGATTACGAATCATAGGACGGACGATTCAAAAAGACGTCTATGTCCCTGCCTGATGCATGCAAGGCACGATTTTTTACACCATTTTGATTGGCAAACTACCGTCGTTAAGGTTAACATTTGCAGGAAAGGTATTTCAGGATTATGACCGGCAATCTCAGACAAAAATTGCTTTTTGTTTCCTTGGCTATAGCGATAACGTATCCGATTGTTTCTTTTGCAAAAGGCCCGGCAGTTGTCATCGAGGATACCCGGCACTTGAAGGTGTTCTACGAGAAGGGCCGCTTCGCGGCATGGCCCGCAAACAACGGCATCTGGCAGTGGGGTAACGAAATCCTGGTCGGTTTCAGCCTCGGCTATCTCGCCCCGCCGGATAAAAAAGGGTTGCATCAACTTGATTCTACACGCCCGAGGACCAGCATGCTTGCGCGAAGCATGGACGCCGGCCAAACCTGGTCGGTTTCCGAAGCCGGTTATCCCGATGGCCGGCTACAGCCCTTCCCCACCGATATTCCGTTCGATGCATCGGGTTTCGCTCTCAACGCCCGTGGTGACAAGGCCTTTATTTCACTAAACAAAGGCCGAACATGGAACGGACCATTTCGCCTGCCATTTGCCGACTTGCATCTGCGTGCCCGCACCGATTATCAGGTACTCGGCCCAAAAGACCTGGTACTCTTTCTAACTGCGCAGAAAACAAATGATCGAGAGGGCCGCCCATTTTGCGCACGCACCAGGACCGCAGGCACTCACTTCAACCAGTTTGCCTGGATCGGCCCCGAGCCTCCCGGCGGATACTCGATTATGCCCTCTTCGGCTCGCTTAACTAACGGAGATTTCCTTGTGGCCCTGCGCCGCCGGGACAGCGAACCAGAACCACACAATTTCATCGAGCTGTTCCGTTCGCGGGACGGCGGCCGCAGCTTCCAATGGCTGGCCAATCCCGTTAAAGAAAACGGCCAATATAGCGGCAATCCCCCCTCAATGGTCCGCCTTGCCGATGGACGCCTTTGCATCACCTATGCAAACCGCAACAAACCGCACACCATCCGTGCGGTCTTCAGCAGTGATGACGGTAAGACCTGGGGACCCGAATATATTCTGCGCTCAGGCGCCGGCGAACCGGACATTGGCTATACCCGGACCGTCCAGCGCCCGGATGGTAAACTCATTACCATCTATTACTGGCTGGATAAACCCCGCTCCGAGCGCTACATCGCCGCCACTATATTCTCACCGCCAAAAATCCATTAAAAAGATAAGATTTCGAGCGACGAGTCACGGGCCCCGAGTGACGGGCGACGAACAGCGGCTTTTCAAAACCCGTTAGTTCAGATACCCAGATAATACGAGGATCGCCTCTTGTTTGACCGTAAGTTTTTCCTTAAGCTCCTTTTGTGCTGTGGCCAGGTCCTTTTTGGCCTTTTCTTTAGCCGTGCGCAGGGCTGTGAGCTTGGCCTTGATTTGCTCAGGTTTTGCGGTTTCACTTCTCAGCACCTCCTGCAGCTCCTGAGTCGCTTTCCCTACCGCACTTTCTTCGCGCTGGGGCTGGTCGGCGCCCGGTCTGGTCCTTTGTCCTGCGTCCTGACCCGCCGTGCGGGCTCCTCCGGGCTGTCTTCGGCCGGCGTATCCTCTGGGACCGTCAAACATCATCCCACGCCCGGATGCATTGGCCTGGCGACTTAAATTCATAACCTTCTGGAGCCGTGGCTGGATGACCTTCCATTCTTCATCCCCGGCACCCAGTTGTTCTTTCATGCGTTCGGTCATCATCCTTTGCATCTGCGCGGGATCTCGCTGCATTTGTCTTGCTCCTTCTCGCGGAGGACGCTGGCCCCTGCCTTCTCTGCCTCCAGCCCCTCCCGCTGAAAAACTCTGGCTTACGAGCAGCATAGCCAGGATACACACAGCCATAACGGCAACAATGCTTCGTCTTAACATAACAGTCTCCTTTCGTTTGAAAAATTTAATGAACCATGCCCTTTGAATAGTTAGTGGCCGGGCAGCTTTACGTCTGCTTACATTCTGATAACTAATGACGCTTTTTACCAATGATTTATTGCGGCTTTTCGTCAAGTTGTTGAAAAGAGCAGTATTCGTTCCGGGCCGGACAAAACTACGCCGGGTGTTAATTTTCAAACGCAGCGGCATTTTTTGACTCTGAAATTGGGTTTGATTGGGTTTGAATTGGGTTTGAATTGGCTTTAATTGGCTTTGAATTGGGTTTGATTGGCTTTGAATTGGCTTTAATTGGCTTTGAATTGGCTTTGTTGTCCTAATTGACCAAGTGTCCATTTGGTCATATCCCCTTGTTAATACTTTAGTTACGTTCAACTTGACTTTTTGGAAATTGGCTTTGTTTTGCATAAAAAGGTTATTTTGTAGTGCGCTCATGACATCTGTAAATGTTTCTCTACAGTTGTAGAGTACTTTACAAGCACGTAAGTCGTTTATTAATCGCAGATTACACTGGTTTTTTAGCCACAAAAATGCACAAAAAGCACAAAGAAACGAAGAAAAATTAGACAGGATAACAGGATTAACAGAGATTATAGAGGTTTTTGGCCGGGTAAAAACGGTTCTTGTTAGCCGTAAAGATGCATAAAATGTACAAAAGCTTACATAAAATGGTGCTTTATAAGCACGTAAGTAGCTCCGCCTTACAGGCGTCGGAAAACAGACGACTGACGATAGACGACAGATGACAGACCACAGACTCAAGACTTCAAATTCCCCAATTTCACATTCATAATTCTCAATTGCCGTTATAATTATACCAAACTTGGCCGGGATGTTCAATAATAATCGAACTATTTTTAAAAATATTTCATTTGGATTTTTGTATTGTTTTCCGCTATTTTATTATATAAATCTGCCTATAAAAAAAACTTCGGAGAAAACAGAGAAATGGCAAAAGAAGCAAAAGCCAGAATCCTAGCAGAAAAAACAAGATTACAACGACTTTAAATATTCATCCATTTTGTTCAGAACATTATCGGCGGTCAATATTTCCTGAGGAGAACATCCAACAATGTGATCGACATATTTTGTCTTTTTCAATTCTGTTAGAATATTTGCGCTTTTATTGCCTCGTCCAGAGTGATGGTGAATTTGTCCGGTGATAATTAGCTGGAATTTAGTTTGTCCCTTTCTCAATCCGCTTAATGTGTCACTCTTTCTCAGTTTTGTGTTATTGTAAAATGCAACATCCCAACTATTAGCTTTAATATCATATTTAGCAAAGTAATTCCTTATCTCTTTACGGATAATATCTCTGTTTGCAACTTCACCAAAAATACATATATTGAATGGCTTCCTAATATTAAGAGTTGTGATTTCTTTGTCTTTCTTAGGTTTCCTTTGGTAAGCAAGAGTTGTTTTTATGTTCTGTATGAAATTCCGCGCCTCTTGTAAGTCAATTCTTAATATTTCGTTTTCTAATTTCTTATCATCAAGATTTTGGACTGCTCTATCCAACTCTCCTTCATATAAGTCAAGGAGTTCCTGATCTTCTCTTGATTTGTCTGTCGTGCTTTTTGAATTAATCTTGCGACTTTGTGTATATTTGAGTAAATTTTGTTCGTACATTGATTTAAAATTATCAAGCTGCAAATCTTTCAACGCCTTAAAGAAACGTCGGTAATCAATAAGAGATATGATGAAGAAATATAAATTGACATGTTTGTGGTGCTTCTTTTGATATTCCTTGCCAGCATTTAATTTTAGCAGATTTTCGTTTCTAAAATCTTTATCATCCTTAATTTCTACGACAATAGTTTCTCTCTTTGTTTTAATAATAAAATCTGGGTAAAAACCATAACGACCCTTCTCTTTTTTGTATGCGATTCCAAAAAACTTACTTTCTCTCTCTCCGTTTTTGAACCACCACAAAACATCATCATCTGTTTTCCCCAGTTCGTCTATGAAAGTTTTCTCCGGTTTTGACCATTGGTCTTTGTCATTCTTATCTTTCTTGACATAATAGGGCTTAAGGACAGATTTTTTAATGCGACTGACCTTTTTGAAATTATCAAAAACGCTAATAGCCTCTGGGATTTGCCAATCTTCATAATCAGTAACTATATCTTCTTTTTCGGGTAGTTTCTTGAACCTCTCTTTTGCCTTGTCAATCAATTCTATAAACTCTTCATTGTTGTTAGGATTTAGCACAATACTGGCAATGCGGTCTTCATTATCGATACCATAATCCCGCTTAAACAACGAACGCAGACTGCTTTTTATAATTGATGTTGGTCTGTTTCCGCCAGTGAAAGGAAACGTTTGAGATTTGATAAATGATGTGTACCAAGCGCAAATTTCTTCTCTATCTTTATAAATCTTCTTCTTACTTTTAAAAGATACATCTTGTATTCTGTCTATATCCTCAACTTGTCCATTAACCCCTATATCCTTTTTGAATTTTACTGGCCCTGCATTGATTCCCTTCTTAATTTTGAGTTTATCAGCAGCTTTAAATATGCATTTTTTGAAATCGCTGGAAAGCCGCTGTTTTTCTCTTTTTCTCCTAATATGCTGACTGGGCAGATAGATGTTCTTATAAATTGTGTTGTCGCGCATCATTTGAACTTTGCTGACATAGTCTTTTGCTAAGTCTTCAACGATACTGAAATTATCTGAAGCAGTATATACATATCCGACATTCAAGTCGGGATATTTTTCATAATGTTTTTGCTCTGGCATTCGCATTATTCGGCCCAGAGTTTGAACATTAAATATGTAATTTTCTGTATTCCATTCTCTCTGTAACAAAAGAATACTGGCACGAGGGCAATCCCAACCTTGCGCTATTGCTTGCTTGAAAATCAAAACTTCTACTTCACCATCATCTTTTTCCAAATAGTCCAAATGTATTTTGTACTCTTTTTGTGAAAGCCAAATTGCCAGTTTGCCGTTTTGTGTGCTTATACCTTGCTTTTCCAAAACTTCAATAATTTTATCTTCAGGACTTCTCGCATCAGTAGATTTTTTATTGGGAATTTGTATAAGAACCAATGGGTTAATCTTAGTCCCCATTGCTTTGTAATATTTATGTAATATTCTTCTTCTTTTTAAAGCGGCTTTTACAATATCCTCATTTGTCTCAATCTTATATAGGCCGGGGTTGAGTTGAATCTCCTGCTTAATCATTTCTTCTTTTATTACATCTTTAAGCGGAACAAGAATTCGCCGGTCGTTTGTAAAACCCTCCTTAGGTGTTGCAGACACCTCGATTGTTAGCTTTGGGTTTATGATGTTTATAATTTCCTTTGATTTACTTGTTTTTGCCGCACGATGGCTTTCATCGATAATTAAAACTATTTCCCCGTCCTCATCTTTAGTATTTTCAACTACCTTGCTTAAATTCCAGTCGCGCTCATTATCCTTAATAAACAGATTATCTTCCTTGTTTAAACTTTCCCAGTTAACAAACAAAATTTCGTTTTCATCAAGACAATTGTTCTGAATTTCGTTTATAGACACACATTCCAGCAATTTCTCATTCTCAAAATATTTCTCCAGCTTTTCTTTACTTTGTTCGTGTAACGCGTTGACCGAAATCCATACAAAGGAAAGTCTTTTATGATTCTGTAATTTTTTGACGATGCGAGACAAACCATCAGCAAGCATAATCGTCTTACCGGAACCTGTTGGTGCCTGAAATACAATCAGCGCTGCTCTTTGCTCTTCCAAATACTCGACAGAAGCATCTATGAGTTGCTTTGTATATTTATTTTGATATTTCAGGTCTTTCATAGTCGTTTGGTTTTACGAAGTGTTTTGTAAATCTTCCTATACATATTCAATATTACTTCTGGGATTGGTTTTACTTTAAGCAAATTTGTTATATCAGCAAAATCTTCTTCATTATAAGTATGATCATAACTAAAAACATATACCGTCAGCGGCTTCCTGAATTTCTTAATAGCTTTTTTAAAATCGTCAATCACATCTTCATCGTAGATAATACCCGTCATCTGCTCTTTATTCTGATATAAAGCAAACGCACCTTTTCGGGCCAAAATTTTATCAAAAGTATTTTCTGCTAAACAAAGCATCTCTGTGCTGTGAGAGACAAGGACCCTTTTGTCATTATCCGTTTTGACCTGTCCTACAAAATCAGTTTGATAATATCTTAGATTCCCGCTTAATCCAGCAATTTTTTTGCCCCTGTGAGAATATCCTTTAATTACGTTTTTGATACGTGGATAACATATATCTGTTGCGATTTTAGCTCCACCTTCGTTGTTGTCTTCATTATTAGTGCATAAAATAAACTGACGTGTCCCTCCGTCTCTTTCGTTTATTTCTAAAACTGCATGGCCTGTTGTTCCAGAGCCTGCAAAGAAGTCTAAAACAACAGCATCTTTCTTTTTACTTATCAAAACAGATAAAACATCTATAACTGCATATAATGATTTAGGATAATCAAACGCCTTTCTCTTGCTGAGAATACGGTCCAACAAAACTGTGCCATGAGACGAGGCATCATACTTTGGGCTAATCCAAACAGTTTTCGGTTTTCTTCCCTCTTTTATTCGATCTTTCATCAATACACTATACTTGACTCCTTTCTTTTTAATTACAATATCTCCTCTATTAACCGCATCCAGAAATGATGGTTTAGTCTGTCGCCATACTCTTTTTCGTCCAGTTCGATCTAAGGGTAATATTTCTACCATTCCTTTAGCTTTTTCTAAGGAAATAATGCCATTTTTTTCATCGAAGTAAAGAGGATAATAAGAGTTTGGTCGTTCTTCGGGTGTTGAAAGTCCACCACTTCGCCTAAAAGGCAAAAGTCTGTACAAGGATATCTCATCTTCTAAATTAAACGCATTCACCTGTTCTTCGGTTAAAGGTAAGTTCTCTATAACGGCCGTAGCTGCATTCTTGGCATAAATGAGACAATATTCATGACTGGTTGCAAAAAACCTATTGGTTGTTCTTCCACGTGGATTACTTTCTATCACCAATACACCAATTCGGTTATTTTCACCAAAAATTTCATCCAATATCATGCCGAGTGTAAAAACTTCATAGTCATCAATTGTAACAACTACAACCCCATTTTCTTCAAGCAAACTTTTTGCTATCCGAAGTCGCTTGCTCATAAAAGAAAGCCATTTGCTGTGACGAAATCTATCTTCCTTTTCAACATAATTGTTGTTATATTTCCAGCTTTTATTGCCCGTGTTGTATGGTGGGTCAATATAAATAACATCGATTTTCTTTTTATGTGTATAATTTAGAACTGATAATGCATGGTAGTTATCCCCCTCGATCAGAATATTTACTGGACCACTTTTATCAGAAATGATTTTCTTTTTCTTATCTTCTTTAAGTACCGGCAAAGACTCTTTGCATTGTTCCGCAACTTCTTCTTGTTTATTTTCCCATACCAAACCAAACTTTTTTCGCTTCAATAGCTGTTTTACTTCATGAACCAATCGTTCTTTCGGCCAATTGTGATAATCTTTTTTCCCCATAAACCAATTCCAACACCCAATATATCAAATCCGTTCTTCTTTCACCCACACAATAATCAAATCCCGGATGCCCGTCAAAACAATTCCGCTTAATCTGTGCGAAAAGTGTAAATACCAATCACCACTCCCACGGCGGCTGGCCAGGAAAAGTGCTTTATAAGCACATAAATAGCGCCGCCTTACAGGCGGCGGAGAATCGAACCTGGATTCGGTGCTTTCGCGGGAATGACAGCGGGAGATTAATTACATGGCCCGATTCACGAATTTTCCACAGACAACTTTCATTATTATAAAGCCGTATCCGGGGACGTAAATGTTGATAGTAAATTAAAAAAAAGTTTCCGGTTGCCGGTTGCCAGTTTCCAGTAGATAACCGACAGTTGCCAGAAGCCAGTTTCCGTTTGTCAGTTTCCTTTCGGGTTACATGTGCTGAATTGTTCCTATTTATATTTAGCCAAATTCTCTTCTGTAGCACGTTTTCTTTCTTCTTGAATTTCTTTTCTCAATAATTCACTCTCAGGACAAGAATAGAGTGCAGTATTTATCCAGGATATATGCTTTTCGTGTGACTCACCTTTTTTCCAAGGGTATAGTTTTACGAGGTTATTTTTCTTAAAGTACGGCTGATTTTCGCTGGTGTATCCAAACGATCTGCCTATCGGCGGTTTTTTATAAGTTCTCAACAATTGATAAACTGCGTAATTATTCTTGTAAATAATAACTGTTTCAGGCACTAACCCATCGAAGAAAGAAACTCTTTTTTTAACACGTTGATTGGGTATAAGATAGTAACCATCCTTATCGGTAGTGGTTTCGTAAACAGCATGGGAACCTCCATACACAATCATCATAAAAGCGCTAAATTTCCAAGTATAATTAACTACCACTCCTTCTATTGGCTTTCCGGTTACGGCATCGATTATTCGGCCGCTACGAGAACCGGTATGGGTTGCCCAGTACCAGGTATAGGACAAGTAACCTGCAATACCAACAGTAAGAATAACAATAATGATAAGAATATTAATCTTCTTCTTCATTATATTCGGCACAATTTAGAAGCAGTAAATTTTCCAGTTGCCGGTATTTAGGCGACGTTTTTATATATCTCATGCTCCCCCGCCCACAGGTGACGGGGCTAATCAAGGCCCAAGTAATTAGAGCACAAGGCATCGATTTTCCTTTCCCGGGTGGTTTATCACATTTAGTATTTAGTCGTTCGTATTTAGTATATAGCCGTTTGAGGCCGGGACGGCCCCAGTGAGATAATAAAGAAGATCTCACGGGGTAAACCGGCGTTTTTTAAGAGAAAACCCTACTTGTACGTCACGCAATTAGGTGTAGAGAATAGCATAGAACTTGAAAAAGGGCAAAATAATTTAGAATTGTTTAAAAAAAGACCCCAGTGAGATAACGTTTCACTATCTCACGGGGCAAGCGTCTGGATCCCTGCCCCCCCAATCAGGTAGGGGCAAGCCCCCCAATAAGGCGGGTAGGGGCAAGCTACAGCATGCAGGGATTCGGGAAAAGTGAAAAAGTTGGGCGCGGTGATGGGGAGAAAAAAGCGTAGTTAGGGGATTCCAAACAGGTAGTTAGATTTGCCTTATGAACGCACACCGTCCTATTCATCCGGCTCTATTCCCATGATGATTGAATGGAATTGCCTTATAGCATCAAGAAAATTCTTTTGTTTTTGTTTGTTGTCCAGATCATTTGTTCTCGAAATTTCTACCTGTACCCAAGGCATTTCAGAGGCATGTGTTCGAATAATATTACCACCCTTGAATGGCTGATTGAGTGAAATTCCAATCTGAAAACTCTGCTGGAAACAATCCTTCATAATTCTTAGCCAATCGACAGGGAAAACGCCATCGGCGTTACTAAGACATACTAAGGGTCTTTTTTGTCCGGGATCCGGGCTAATTGGGGGGCCAATATCCGCCATAGTGTGACAGTCAATTCCATATTTCACGCCGGACGAAGAATCGGTGAGTTTCTTATGATATGGCCGGTGATATTTCTTAATCATCAATTCTATCAGATCTACCGGTAAAGGATTATTATATATCGGAACATCCCAGCAGGTATGGGTTTTAACGACGCCATCTCGCGTCCGATCATTTTCCGAACGGTTCATATCCACAAAGACACGGGCAATATCCGTCGTAACATACACCTGAACGTGCGATTCAATCGCATAAATCTCAGATGCTCCATCATCGGCATCTTCGATAATTTCTTTTTGCGTCAACAAATTATATGCCCTGACTTCTGACGGTATTTCCAGACCTGCATGTGGAACAGAAATTAGTATAGGCAACTTCATCGTCTGGGTCCTTTGGCAGATCCATCCCTTCGAGGATCCGCCACGCCGATAAACTCTTCTCCTTCGCGCATTACCATCTGCACACACCCAAGATAAAACGAATAAGGGTCACGAGGTTTGGTGCGGAAACCATGTCGTTGAAGTGATTCAGGAATATCATCACGCATCCGAGGCGATTCGAGTGATACTATCCCGTCAAAAGAACAGTGAAGTCGCGGTGCTTCAACTGCGGCATACGGAGATTGATGTCTTAGGCGGAGGACAACCTGAAAGATCGAGCTTACGATCCGTTCACTTCCGGGCGACCCAATCGCTAACCAGGTATTTCGGCCTTTGGAAACTATGGTCGGTGCTACACTGGCCCACGGCACGGCATTGGGGCGCAGGTAATAGGCGTGTCTGATGTTCTGATCTTCGAATGCCATCATGTAATTGTTATAAAGAAATCCCAGTTTGGGCGTGGCGACACATGCACCGAAAATCCTTTCTATGGATTGGGTCAAAGCAACGACATTACCCTCTTTATCCATAACAGACAAATGAGTCGTCTCGGCCTGTGAGTGAATCCTCCTGCGAATAGTACGTGCGACAGCCCTGGCATATTCCGGACTCACCATTTTTTTCTTAGTCACCTGTGCATAAAAATTAGGATCGAAGGGACGGTCACTGCGGTCTCGAAACGCCTGCTGAATCACATAGGACAATAATAACGCGCCCCTGGGGGTATCGAAATCTCTTAATTTGGAAGGGAAATTGCTGATGATATTGAACATTTCGATCAATGTCCGCCCGGCGCCCGGTGGGGGAAACGTAAAAATTCTCATACCGTCAAAATGGCACGTAACGGGTCTTCGCTCGATTGGTAGAGGGATTT
>JBARPZ010000114.1:0-5167 GCA_049643445.1 Sedimentisphaerales bacterium | reverse complement strand
ACTATCCCGTATTGGTATTGCTATTCTCATCATAGTAATACACCTAATAGTCACCGTAACAAACTGTGTGCCAGGAAAATCGGGAGTTTCAGCAAGAGGACGTTAACATCAAGGGAGACAATGAATTATGCAGAGTTGAATAGTCTTTGCTCGGTTTGAGATTCCACGCACGTACTGCAAATTGCAATCCCTTGTCCCCTGTGTCGATTGCAATGTGCAACCCGGAATCGTTTAGTGGTATGTGTAGTTCTGAAGGCCGTATTCTCTTAAAGGTATGCTTGAGGTTTGATGTCGTATCAGATTGAATATCTGCGAGGTTTAGAAATAATACCTTACCCTCAATCCTATCCAGAAATCGTTCAGTTTTTCTCCGTATTCAGTGTATGAGTCTCCGATAAGAAAGGTTGTTCTGAGTCGCAGTTCTAAATTTTTGACACCGGTGTACAGCAATTCCGGGCCAACGGAAAAGCTTTTGTCATTAATGTTAAATATTCCTGTTAGCGAGGGCGTAAAATATAGTATATCAAACGGCTCTTTCTGACTGACGCGTAGATAGAGATAGTCTCTCATGGGATTTTTTCTGTTGTAGCTTGCTCCGGCTGCGTTTGATGCTTCTTTTAAAAGAGAATCATCGCCTGAAGTAAGATAAGTATCGTAACCCTGATCTATGAACGAGAAGTAATCTGTCATTTCACTCTTAGTGAATCCTGTCGCATCGTGAAAATACTCAAAGATATATGTTGTGTCTGATTTGGTCAGGTATCGGAGGCCGAGCAGATAGTTTGTTGCATCATATTCCTTATTAAAAACAGTTCCATCACTGTTGATAAATCTTTTTTCATAATCATTGATGAATGCGAACTCCCCGTGTATCTCAAAATTAGAGGTGATGTTCCTTGAAAAATCCATGCCGTATCGGTTTGTTTTGCTTCGGCCTGTAAGAAAAACAAAGTCAATATCCGTGTCATATAGTAGAAAATACGTCTTTGCTGCAAAATTCAACCGGTCAACCTTTCCGAAGTCGTCATTTATATGGTCATACACGGGCATCAAAACGGGTGTGAAAGAGAACGTTTTCAATGGGCCGTCAAAGCTCCTAATGTAATCCGCGGATGCCACTACAAAACCTTCACGAGCCAGTTCGGGGTCGTAGGGATCTTTAGGTCTGTCCAGAAATGCTACAGGGTTCCACGCATATCCTTTGCCCCATTTTAACGTTTTTTTGCCTATATTGAAATTAAACGTCGATGATGGTCTTAATGCCATATAGCCTTCATAAAGTGTTGTTTCATCCGACCATCCGAGATAGGAATTTCTCAAGTCGGCGTTGACTATTGCACGAAATTCCGTGGTCCCCTTTTGATAGCTGCCATCTAATAACGCCGTAAAATTATATTCATCACGGATATTTTTTTTATCACGGCCATACAATTTGAGCTTGTGTGATGCAGAGTCTTTATCCAATCCGAAAAGAACGGGACGAAATTCGACATATCCCCCGATATGCAAAGGCTTTTCTTCTATTTCTGACAGGTCAAAGGAATACTCTTCCCCGGCTAAAGCCTTTCCATAAGAGAGTGTTAACAAAATCGCAATTGCCGCCCATAATCTCATTGTCTCAATGATTCCAGATTTGGCATAAACGTGAGTGTAAAGACCTCATCTTTGAATGTTCTTTTTTTGATCTTTGCGAATATCATCACAGATTTATAGCCCTTATGTAGAGGGCTGTCCGTCTCGATAACCGACGGCCTTACTATTTTGTCCCCGAAGTCCTTTGTTTGTTTGAAATAAATTGTTTTTATGAGCATAGAAGCTTCGGTGAGACACTGGACCTTGATAGGAAGCACTTTTTCTTTATCCACCCACATTTTCAATTTGTCGTATGCTACAGTTTTTGTTTTTGCCTTAAGGTGCAAAATATACTTGTCGTCCAACTCTTCCATTTTCTCGACAAAATATTCCGCTGCATAATCAAGGCGCAATATGTCGGAGTTATTAAATACCCCTCCCACCACTGACTGAAGGCTTGTTATGCGAATGGGTTTGCCCACATTAGGAATGTAAAGCCACATATTTTCGACGAGTCTTAAGGTGCTTCTGCCTTTTTCGCTTGCAGGTGAAATAAATAGCGCTGCAACTTTATCCCTTCCCTTCTTGACGGTAAAAAGCACATATTCTCTTTTTCTGCCGTCAGGCTCGATGTTTATCAGTTTTCTATACGACTCATAGGACACGGGGTTGAGATTCCTATCCACCTTTATTAGAATCTGATTGCCGGGACCCAAAACTGACTTTACGGCATCGAGAACCGCGCCCTGGAGTTTGAAATAATTCGTACCATTACTCCTCATGACCCCAATCATTTTTTCACCAAAGTTTCCGGCAATTACTATAGTCACGCCTTTGTCGGCAAGAAAATTCGCCGTCTGTTGTCCTGCTTTGCGCTGTGCATCTTTGTAAGGATTGGCAAGAACCTCTATTAGTTCGCCTGCACCGTTGAATATAAGATAGTATGGGCAGTGGCCTGCTTTGCTGCTTATAGATGACTTGGGGTCTTTACTATTCGATGCGACTGCAATTTTTTCCGCATTCTTCTGAGCAGCGTAAGCCATGACCGGCAGCAGAAACAGAACGACCAAAGTTGAAAAAAGTGTCTTCTTCATATCAAATTACCTCCTAAACATGTCTCAGCGCGTCTATGGGGTTCATCCTCGATGCTTTATATGCCGGCTGAAGACTGGCCAATACTGAAATGATTATTACTATTATTGAAATCAAGAGAATATCCTGTGGATTTATTTCCGGAGAGAGCAAAAGCCCTTTTTGTCTGCCGAAATTAAAGGAGAGTTTGGCCATACTAAGTATGGAGATAACTGCAATCCCCAGAATGTCTCCAACTACTGCACCAAAGAGCCCGATGGAGAAACCCTCTATAAGAAACATTGCCACTATTTTCCCGGGCAGTGTACCTATGGCGGCAATAGTACCGATTTCCCTAACCCGTTCGTACACCGCCATAACCATAACATTCATTATGCTTATAAGCACTATGGCTATGAGCATCAGCTTTACAAAGAAGGTCATAATGTCTATCATCCTGGCGATATTATAAAAAGGAGAAAGCTTTTCCCACGTGTGCACCTCAAAGGCCGGCTTGCCCTGCTTGTTTAGCTCGTTCGAGAGCTGCCCCTTCAATCTGTCGAACACCTCGTGAAGTTTGTCAAAGTTTTTCAGCCTTATGGCAATTTCGCTTATCTGAATCGTATCCATTCTAAGGATTTCCGCAGCATCATCAATGTGGATATATCCATCTCTGCCGCCGGGTCCTGTCGCACTTTCAAGTATCCCCCCGACTCGAAATTGTTTCCCGTTAACAGAGCCGTCCCTATTGGTTGCAATGACAACAACTGTGTCACCAACCTTGACCTTCATTCCCTTTGCAAGGAGCTCAGGCACAAGGATTTCGCCTGTTCTTATGGTTTTATCTCCTTCTTTTACCCTTGCGAGAAGCAGTGGAACAGTCCCGGCTTCATCTTCAGGATAAACGCCGTTGAGTCTTACGTTGGTTGTTTCAACAAAGTTACTGAACATTCCACCGAACTTTATTCTCTTTGCATAAGCCTCTATATCAGGGATCTGGTTTATTGCCTTCTCGACTTTTTGCAAGGCGTTCGGACTCAAGTTCAATGTAAGGGGCAGGCTGTCTATGGACGCCACATACCCCTTTTTGTGTATCTGGATATGCCCGAGGAAAGAGTCTGTTATCTGCCCAATCATCATATTCTTAAATGAACCTGATACAGAGATAAACACCAGGACAGATACAATCCCAACGGTAACTAATGAAACAGTCAGAAGCGTCCTTCTTTTGTATCTCATTAGGTTTCTTATTGCGATTTTGAATAAGTCATACATTGTTCTTAAACCTCTCTACCGGCCAGCTCTCCATCTTCCAGCGTATATACAATTTCAGCGTCTCCGACGATTTTCTGGTCATGGGTTGAAAAGATAAAAGTTGTGCCGAGCTCATTCTTCATCTTTTTCATAATATTGATAACCATATATGCAGTTTTGTGGTCAAGATTGGCAGTTGGCTCATCGGCCAAGACGAGCTTTGGTTTGGTCACTAATGCCCTTGCTACAGCTACCCTCTGCTTCTGCCCGCCCGATATCTGGTCGGGATATTTGTCTCTCTGTTCGGCCATTCCCACTGCATCAAGGAGGGCGAGAATACGCTGCTTCCTTTCGCTGGAAGGGGTGCTCTGTACCAGAACGAGTGGATAGCCCACATTTTCATATACAGTGAGCACGGGAACGAGATTGAAATCCTGGAATATGAAGCCGATTTTCCTGCCCCTGAAAGCTGCAGCCATCCGTGTATTAAGACTTGAGACATCTGTATCATCTACCATCAAGCTACCCGAAGTTGGCTTATCCAAACACCCAATAAGGTTCAAGAGTGTGGTTTTTCCACTGCCGGAAGGACCAACAAAAGAAACAAAGGAGGCTGGTTCAATCTCGAATTTCAAATCCTTTAGCGCCTCGACCTTTGTCTCTCCCTTTAGGTACGTTTTGGATAAATCTTGCGCTGTTATCAAGCTCATAGACTTATTCCTTCAAGAATTTCGATGTACAATAAACTCACATGCTCTTTACTTGCTACCTACAGCCCTTTTCTTGTCAAGCCTTATGCTTCCCATGGCTCTTCTTGCAGGATAGTGGATACTCAAGTCAAAAAGTTACACCCCCCAACAAAGATAGTTGAAAAGTGAAAACTGTTCCCCTGGCCCCTGCACGATTTTAGATAGACCGGTATTTCCCATATAATTTTCTATATTCCTGCCCGGCTACACCGCTGGGCTTCATTTCCAATAGAATATCAAATTTGCCATAAAATTCAAGCAAGTCCCGAAGTCTGCCTGCCCTCTGGGCACTGGACTCTGGGGCTAAAACGGCCTCAGAACGCCCCGTTTCACGACCATCCTCAAACTCCACCAACAGAAGCCTATGAGAAAAGTCGAACGCCGGCGAAACACAACTATCCCGTATTGGTATTGCTATTCTCATCATAGTAATACACCTAATAGTCACCGTAACAAACTGTGTGCCAGGAAAATCGGGAGTTTCAGCAAGAGGACGTTAACATCAAGGGAGACAATGAATT
>JBARPZ010000113.1:0-10312 GCA_049643445.1 Sedimentisphaerales bacterium | reverse complement strand
GATTGCCTTACTTATTGGCTTTAATCAATTCCAGAGTTGCCCGGCCAAAAGCGGTGCCAATCTTCGAAAAGGTGATTGCGCTTCCGAGGTAGTGATAACCACGGTCCGAACCTACCTTGTTCCATTCATCGATGTGGTCTTGCCAGTTCTTGACAAGCTCGGCAGCCTTTTTGTCCCAGAAGACATCGGTTTTGACGACTTTTACATTGCCCTTGAATTGGGGGATTGTCTCCATTGAGGCCTGATGATTCTTGATAATCTGCTTGTTACCGCTGGTGTCATCGGTGCCGCCCTGGCCCATCTGGCCGATGACAAAAGGCAAGTTGGGGGCTTTCAAATCCTTCCGCACGTCACGGATGAAGTTGGCCATGTGTTTGCCGTAGTTGGCCAGGAAATCGGCGTCGAACATGTCATTCCAGCCCTGGAACCAAACGAAGCCGGCAATCTCATAGCCTTGTCCCTTGTAGTCCGGGAAGCGAGTTTTCAACTCCTTAAGGGTTGTGTTGATTTCTTTCATCATTTCGCGGTAGAATATGCCATACGTATCCTTCACATCATCAAGGGAGATTTGGGGCCTGTTACCTTTCTTGTTGCGTTCATTGGTTTGTTGCAGGATCTGTTTGAGCTTCTCATCGCTCGGCAGGCCGGAACTGGGAGGGCGAAAATCGCGGCCTATACTCTTGCCGCCCCAGGCCGTCTTTATGATGAGCACCTGTTCTTTCAAATGGTCTCCGACGGTGTTGCCGAACTCCAGCTCCGGCCCGATGCAGTTGCGAGAGCCGAAGCCGACGGTGAGCTTACCCCTTCTGTCGAGGTAGTTAATCCAGACGTCATCGCGAACCACCCATTGGCCGTCTTTTTTGAGGTGTTTGAAAAAATCCTTGGTATCGGGCTGGCCAATCTGATACTCCAGCAACGATAATTTCGCCTTGCCTTCCATATTGGACTGACCGGCCAATATGAAGACTTTTACCTTTTTTGAAGTGTCCACGCCGTAGGTTTGTACGTTCAACAGACATATTATGAAACCCAGGCATCCAAAAGTGGTGAATCTGCATTTCATGATTTTTCTGCCTCCATTCTTTGATTTATAGTATTTGGTGCCGGAACTGGGGGCCGAACCAACTAAAAACGTAATTTTCGCAGACAAGATTGTAAATGTCAAGTTAAAAGGACCTGCCTCCAAGACCCTTGAAAAACTTCGGTGGCCGCTGAGCATTGTACGCCGCTGCTGGAGAATGGAGCCGGCACCTGGCGGCGGTATCGGCGACAGGCGAGGTTGAGAATGAAAAGTTTTCCTTTGGGAAAATACTTGACAGTCAACCCGTACTGAGACATATTTCGTGCATCAAAGTATATGTTTAAGGAGATTCTGTCATGGCTGGATATTGTGGAAAACTCTTAAGGGCGAACCTCAGTACAGGTGAGATTAACGTTGAAAAACTGGACATGGCCCTGGCCAAGAAGTATATAGGAGGGCGCGGCCTGGCGACCTATCTTCTATACGGGGAAATTGATCCCGGTATAGATCCATTAGATTCGGCCAACAGGATTATTTTCGCGACGGGACCGCTTACCGGCTCACGTGCTCCTGCTACGGGGCGACACATGGTGGTGACGAAATCGCCTTTAAGCGGAACTATTGCCAGCTCCAATTCCGGCGGCTTTTGGGGCACAGAGCTAAAGCGCGCAGGTTTTGATTTGATTATCGTAGAGGGTAAATCCGAGAGGCCTTGCTATATATCTATCAAGGATGGCATAGTGGAAATCAGGGATGGAGAGAAATATTGGGGCAAGTTGGTTTCCGAGGTGACTGATCAGTTGGTGGAAGATGCAGGAGACCCTAAAGCAAGGGTTCTTGCTATCGGTCCGGCCGGCGAGAAGCTATCAATGTTGGCCTCTGTGATGAACGATACGTACCGTGCCGCCGGCCGGTCGGGTGTTGGAGCGGTAATGGGCAGCAAGAACCTCAAGGCAATTGTGGTCCGGGGTACAGGGAGGATGGTGCCGGCGGAACCGGAAGTGGCCAAGAAAGTCCTGGAAAAAGTCCGGAAGAAAATTCAGGAGAACGATGTTACTGCCAAAGGCCTGCCTACTTACGGCACATCAGTTCTGGTAAATGTAATTAATGAACTCGGGATTTATCCTACCCATAACTTCCAGAAGTCGTATTTTGAAACAGCCGACAAAGTCTCCGGTGAGGCCCTGGCTGAGAAGTATTTGGTCAAGAATACGGCGTGTTATGGTTGTCCTATTGCATGCGGGCGGTATTCCAAGGTTGATGATGTGGAAGGAGAAGGCCCGGAGTACGAAACCCTCTGGGCGTATAGTGCCAATTGTGGTGTTGACGATCTGGCAGCGGTAATTAAGGCCAACAAATGGTGCAATGAATACGGCCTGGACACGATTTCAGCAGGAGCGACGATTGCCTGTGCGATGGAGATGTATGAGAAAGGAATAATCAAGCCGGATGAAGTCGATGGTCCACCCTTGAAATTTGGTTCGTCTGAGGCAATTGTGGAATGGTCACGCAAGATGGGGGCGGCAGAAGGATTTGGCGCCAAGATGGCCCTTGGATCCTACCGATTGGCTCAGGAATACGGTGTGGCGGAACTTTCGATGTCTGTAAAGAAGCTGGAATTGCCCGCTTATGACCCGAGAGGTGTTCAGGGGCAAGGTCTGCAGTTCGCAACTTCTAATCGCGGTGGCTGCCATGTCAGAGGTTATATGATTTCTCCTGAGATTCTTGGATTGCCGGAGCAATTAGACCGCTTCTCGCTCGAAGGAAAAGCTGTGTGGGTCAAGGCGTTCCAGGATTTGACCGCAGTAATCGATTCCTTAGGCTTTTGCCTGTTCACATCGTTTGCTCTGGGAATTGGGGATTATACGGACATATTTAATGCAATTGTAGGGGAGGAGTGGGAGCCGGGAAGGCTGCTTGAGGCAGGTGAGCGGATATGGAACCTCGAACGAATGTTTAACCTCAAGGCTGGCGTCAGTCCTGAGGCCGATAGTCTGCCTAAACGTCTTTTGGAAGAACCGATCTCGGATGGACCATCTAAAGGACATGTTCACCGTCTGGCGGAGCTTTTGCCGCAATACTACAAAGAGCGAGGGTGGGATGAACAGGGTATACCGAGCGGAGCAACACTATCGGCGCTTGATATTGCCTGAGAAGTTGCTTCGTTGTCCTTAATGAGCCTGGAAGGTAAAGCATATGGTGGTGGAAGTAAGGCTTTTTGCGACATTCAGAAAAGGGCGCTTCAAAAAAAGAGAAATGGAATTCTCTGAAGGAAGTTCGCTGGAGGCTCTATTAGAAAGTCTGAAGATTGCACGAGAAGAAGCCGGTTTACTGCTTTTGAACGGTCAGTATGCTTCTGAAAAGGATAAATTAGCCCCACACGATGTTGTTTCCATCTTCCCTTTGCTGGGCGGTGGATAAGTCCCGATATTTCAATGAGGCGGACCTAAGCACACGGCAAAGAGCAGAGAAAGAATAAAACAGTTTTGATATTCTCAGATATTCTATTAGGCGTATTGAGGAACAGCAGGACCACTATTCGGCGCTCGGCTTGGGTGTGGTTAGACCCCCGATCGAAGTCGGGGGCAGGCGTTTTGACCCCTGCCTAAAAATTGCAGGGCAGGCGGTGAAACGGAGAGACGGTTTGACGGTTAGAAGGTTGGCAGGCGAGAGGAACACAAGAAATAATCATTGTACCGACCAGGTATATTTGATATTTTTGTTGAGTTGACAGGCTGGACAGCTTAGCTGACTGTTTTAGATGTAAAATGTGAGATTCAATTTGTGTATAAACTATGACTTCTGAAAACAAGTCCCAATACAAAACAACTGTAGCAGATGAACACTGGCGCAACGAAGAGTTGCAGTGGGCACGGATTCTTTCCTCAGGCGATGCGGCTAAGGGTATGGTCTTACTGTATATACAGAAAGCTTGTACGGCGTTTCATGAGTTTGAGCCGGCCTGGAAAGAGGGTGCTTTAAAGGATGGGCAGATTGACTTCTTTCGTCAGCGCTTAGCAAAAAGGGTCGGGCATGTGTTGGTAACGATGGAGAACAACGGTCTTGACACAATTAACGGGGCCGCTGAGCTGGCGGAGATTCTACGCTCTATCGAATCGGCAAAAACGGCGGACGAACTGGCCGAACTAACTGAAAAACTACACATCGTCAACCACTTACTTTTAGATTCCTTAGAAGAGAAATAGGAAGGGAGAAGGGAGGTAGATTATGAAGACCGTTACCCGTCGAGATTTCGTGAAGAGTTTGATTGCCGCAGGGGTAGTTGTCGCATTGCCATTTTCACACGTACGAGGAGCGAATGACCGCATTCATGTCGGCGTGGTGGGTCTCGGCGGCCGCGGTACGGGAGCTCACATACCATCCTTCGAGAGCCAGAAGGGTGTAACCGTTGTGGCCGTCAGCGACCCGGATCGAGAGCGTATGGGCAGCGCGGCCAAAATGATGGAATCAAAGTACAACCACAAAGTCGAGCAATACGTCGACATGCGTAAGATGTTCGACCGTAAGGACATCGACGTAATTGGTAACGCAACACAGAACTATTGGCACGGGCTGAGCACAATCCGGGCATGTCAGGCCGGCAAGCATGTCTATGTCGAGAAGCCGCTATCGCATTACATCTGGGAGGGCCGGCAAATGGTCAACGCGGCCAGAAAGTACAACCGTATCGTCCAGTGCGGCACTCAGCACCGCTCGGAGATTTCCATCGCTAAGGGGATCCGATGGATACGGGAAGGAAACCTTGGCAGGATCAAGTACATCACCGCTTTTGCCAACAAGCCGCGCTCCTCATGCGGCAGGCGAGAGACACCGCTGCCGATCCCCGATACTGTCGACTACGACCTCTGGTGCGGCCCTGCCAGGAAGGTGCCAATCTATCGCGACCGGCTCCAATATGACTGCAGCTTCGACTGGAACACCGGTGACGGGGAGTCGTGCAACCAGGGCGTCCACGAGGTGGACGTGGCCCGTTGGTGCTTGGGCGAGAAGAAGCTTGCCCGCCGGGTAATGAGCATCGGCGGCCGGTTCCTGTTCAACGATGCCTGCAATGTCCCCAACACACAGATAATCTACTACGATTTTCCGACGGCTCCACTGTTTTATGAAGTGCACAACCTACACAAGGCCAAGGGCTCTAACGAAATGCCTGCGTTTCGTGGCGAGCGGGTCGGCGTGGTCGTCGATTGCGAGGGCGGGTCGGTGAGTCTCTACCGCGGCATCGCGTGGGACAACGAGGGCAAACAGGTCAAGTCGTTTAGTGGTGGCGGCGATCATTTCGTCAACTTCATCGAGGCGGTCCGCAGCGGCCGGCGGGACGAACTCAACGCCGAGGTCCTCGAAGGTCACCTTTCCACGGCCGTCAGCCATACCGGCAATATCTCGTACCGGCTCGGCAGGAGGGCCTCGAAGAAGGAAATGCGTAGACAAGTCCGGGACGTCCCAATCTTCAACGCCATGTTTGACCGGCTGCTGGAGCACCTTGCGGCCCACGAAATCGACGTTAAAACCAAGACGGTGACGCTCGGGCCGTGGCTGGAGGTCGACCGGGAGAACGAGTGCTTCAAGGATAATGAACAAGCCAACCGCCTGGTCCGCGGCTTTTATCGCGAGCCTTACGTTGTGCCGGACTTGTCGGTTTGAGCGCAATGCCAGAACGCAGTGGTTCGACCATCTTCGGGGCGTTGTTCTGGATCTTGTAGTGATTGGGGAATTTCAATATCGTCAACCCTGTGTGGGCCGGAATCTTATGTCCATCGGCTTGGGCGATGTGGTGGTGAGAAGAATACCTATATCTGTGAGGCTTGGAAGGGGGTGTAAACTGTTTTCGCTTCTTCAACATTCCCAAAGCTTGTAAAACGCTAACGAATAGTTTATTGTAATAGTTTTCAAGCTGAAAACTACGGTTTGATGGCGTTTTCAGACAACGTTTAACAGTTACAAATACGGGCAGGGTGCAAAACAGGAGTTAATCCATGAGACGACGAGAGTTCATCAAGAATACGGCGGTTGGATTTGCGGCCCTGGCTGGGGCCCGGTCGATTCGAGCTAACGCCAAGGGTGCCAAGTATCGGGTTGCGGTAATCGGCAGGACGGGTAAGGGGAACTATGGTCACGGGCTGGACGTAGTGTGGAACGATATTGAACAGGTTCAGGTGGTGGCTGTGGCAGATGAGGACCCTAAAGGCCGAGCCGCGGCGGCCAAACGGCTGAAAGTGACGAAGGCCTATTCCGACTACCGCGAGATGTTAGAGAAAGAGCGTCCACAAATCGTAAGTGTAGCGCCTCGGTGGCTGGACTGTCACCGTGATATGGTAGTGGCATGTGCAGAGCATGGCTGTCATGTTTTTCTTGAAAAGCCCATGTGCCAGAGCCTGGAACAGGCCGATGAAATGATAGCCGCCCTTGAAAAGCGGAATTTGAAGCTGGCAATTGCTCATCAAACCCGCTACAGCCCGGCGTTACAACACGTGCAGAAAATCATAGCAGACGGCAAACTTGGGGACATACTTGAACTGCGGGGGCGGGGCAAAGAAGACCGTCGCGGTGGTGGTGAGGACCTTATGGTGTTAGGTACGCACGTTATGGACCTGATGCGATTTTTCTGTGGTGATCCTCAGTGGTGTTTCGCCCGCGTCAGAGATGGAGGTAAGCCTGTCACTCGGAAAGAGGTGCGTGAGGGGGCGGAGGGTATTGGATTGCTTGCCGGCGATGAGATTCACGCGATGTATCATTTTAACGGAACGACGACGGGCTATTTTTCGACACAGCGAGCCGGAGAAGGTATTGCGAAGCGCTATGGTTTGCAGGTTTATGGGAGCAAGGGAATCCTTACGATGACGATGGGGGCCTTGCCGGAGGTTTGGTTTGTGGAGGATCCTTCGTGGCAGCCCGGACGCAGTAAAGCTCGATGGAAACAGATATCCAGTGCCGGAGTCGATAAACCGGAGACCCGCAGTGACCGCGGCCACGGTTTTGGCAATCGCCTGATTGCGCTTGATTTGATCCGGGCAATCGAGACGGATTCGCAACCAAAGGGCAGTGCGTATGACGGGAGGGCGGCATTGGAGATGATATTGGCGGTATATGAATCACACCGGCTGAACGGACGTGTTGGTATACCTTTGAAGAATCGCAGGCATCCGCTTAGCTTGTTGTGAGTGAGTTTTTCGAGTTGCAGAGAAAGCGAAAAAGTATATAATATAATGAATTAGAAACGGCTGTTCCATATCGTTTTTGTGAGAGAGGGAAGGGGCAAATGGCCGTTGGATTTTTTGTCTAATAAGCGATTTTTGATACATTGTAAGAACGAGAATTTTGCAAGCTCGCTGGAGGTTGCGGATAAGTAATTTTAGTTCCCGATGAAAGGTGACGTTATGATGACAAGGAAAGCATTGCTCTTATTATTGGCTGTGGTTTTACTTCTTAGCCATTGGACTTCTGCCAGTGACTGGCCTCACTGGCGAGGGCCGTTTTTGAACGGTTCTTCGGATGAAAAAAACCTGCCGAACTCGTGGAGCCAGACGGAAAACGTGGTTTGGGTGAGTCCGCTGCCGGGTCCGAGCGGGGCTACGCCGGTCATCAGCAAGGGGAGAGTTTTTGTCAGCTCGACGAAGAGGGACAGCGATGAGCTTCTGGCGCTGTGTTTTGATGCCAAGAGCGGCAAGGAACTTTGGCGGAAGAAGCTTGGAGCTTCGAGTCGTAAGGTGCCTCGGAACAATATGGCAACTCCTTCGCCGGTGACGGACGGAGAGCGTGTGTATTTCATGTACGGTTCCGGTGAATTGGCCGGGCTGGACTACGACGGGAATGTTCTTTGGTCGCGCAATATCGAGACCGAATACGGCAACATCTCGATAAAGTATGGTTACAGCTCAAGCCCGCTACTTTACGGTGACAAGCTGTATATTCTTGTGCATCGGCGTGATAAGGCCTATCGGTCTCCCGAGGGTAGTGGGCTTGATTCGTTCATCCTGGCCGTCGACCCGAAGACAGGCAAGAATATCTGGAAGCAGCCGCGCAAGACCGATGCCTTAGATGAGTCGCTTGATTCCTACAGCTCGCCGATACTGAATCAAGTGAGTGGACGTACCGAGATTGTCATCATAGGCGGTGACTATGTTACGGCCAATGACCCGGCAACCGGCAAGGAGCTTTGGCGTTACGGATACGCCGAGCAAAAGAGCGGAAGATGGCGCAACGTCAGCTCCCCGATCATGGGCGAAGGGCTTATCTTTGGTGTTCGTCCAAGGGGTGGTAACGGTCTGTTTGCGCTCAAGAGCGGCGGAGGGGGGACTCTCAGCGATGACCAGGTTGCCTGGGCGTTTGACGGCCCGACGCCGGATGCCTGTACTCCCCTTTACTACAAGGGTAATATCTACGTTCTTGACGGCAAACAGCGTAGAGTCCTGACCTGTCTGGATGCAAAAACGGGCCAGCAGAAATGGCAGGGCAAGCTTGGTGGCAGTGGCCCATGGTATGCCTCTGTTACGGCCGCAGACGATAAACTCTACTGTATTAGCGAAGCCGGTGAGGCAGTAGTTCTTATCGCCGGTGACGAAGAGTTCAAAATCCTTTCACGAATCGATATGGAAGGCAAGCCTGTGCAGGCCTCGATTGCAATTGCTGACGGACGATTGTATATCCGGACAGCAAGCAAACTAACCTGTGTGGGCAATTAGGATTGGATTTGTTGATGATGGTGCGACTGCTAAATATTACTAAATTACCGGCGACATTAGCGGTCTGTTGGGCAATGATTTTTATTGTGTGCGTCGTTGAAGGAATGGCCGAATCGGCAAAGGTCCAATCTGCCGCCTCAAGTAACCAAGCCCAGAAGCCGCGTATGTATTACAGTGACAGTTCGTACGGGCGACCTTTTGCCAAGGACCCGGATGTGGTTCGGTTCAAGGGCAAATACTTCATGTATTATTCCTTACATCGCGGGAAAAAGGGGATTGTGATTGGGATAGCTGAGAGTGACGACCTTGAGTCGTGGAAGAAGGCGGGCGAGATTCTGCCGGGTGCGGAATATGAACGAAAGGGCCTGGCCGCTCCGGCTGCACTTGTCAGGGACGGCAAAGTGCATCTGTTTTATCAAACCTATGGAAATGGCAGAAAGGACGCGATTTGCCATGCTGTTTCAAGCGATGGAATACACTTTAATCGTAATCCTACGAATCCTGTTTTTTCGCCAACCGGAGAGTGGAACTGCGGCAGGGCGATTGATGCCGAAGTTATCAAATACAAAGGCCGATGGCTGCTTTATTGTGCCACTCGTGATCCCGCAATGAAAACTCAAATGCTCGTAGTTGCAGTTAGTCCCGAAGATTCAGACTTTGGGCGCAGTTCCTGGACACAGAAGTGTAACGAGTCAATTCTCAAGCCTGAGCTGCCGTGGGAAAAAAGGTGTATCGAGGCGGCGGCCTTGTGCAGGCATAACGGTCGTCTTTTTATGTTCTATGCAGGCGCCTATAATAACCAACCGCAACAAATCGGCTGCGCCGTGAGCGAAGATGGAATATCATGGACGCGTTTATCCGAGATGCCTCTGCTGCCAAACGGAAAAGACGGTGAATGGAATTCGAGTGAGTCGGGGCATCCTGGGGTATTTGAAGATGATGATGGTCAAATGTATCTGTTCTTTCAGGGTAATGACGACAAAGGGGCCACGTGGTATCTTTCCAAGATGAAAATCGGGTGGGAAGGTGATATACCGTGCCTTGTAAGGCCACGAGACGGCCACATATTTCGGCTTAAGTAAAATGCGTATGGGGAATTGAGGATGAAACTGAACAAGTTGGCGGTCGTCTTTATTGTGTTTCTTTTTTTTCAGGTTTCGGCCTGCTTTGGCGAGAACTGGCCGAGATTCCGGGGCCCGACGGGGCTGGGTTATACCGATGAGCGTAATCTGCCGCTTACATGGGGCGGCCCGGACAAGAAGAATGTCCTCTGGGAGGCCCCATTGAAAGGTCAGGGCCATGCGAGCCCGATCGTGTGGGGGGACCTGGTTTTTGTTTGTGGTGTACATTGGCCAGAGACGGTTCAGGTTCGCAAGAAAGTGATTCCCGACCAACATGTCACTTGCTATCGGAGCAGCGATGGCAAGATGCTTTGGGACACACTGGTTCCACCGGGACCGTGGCTGCGGACGGATTTTCGCAGTGGGCCCGGCGGCGGTTATGCGGCTGCCACGCCGGCCACGGACGGCAAACTGCTATTTTGTGCATTTGGGTCATCGGTACTGGCGGCACTGGATATGCATGGTAAGAT
>JBARPZ010000112.1:0-7099 GCA_049643445.1 Sedimentisphaerales bacterium | reverse complement strand
TTGGCCGTTACTACAAGAGCAGTACCGGTAATTTCAACTTTGTGGCGATGGACTCCAATACTCCGTGGTGGTCTAATGATGATCCCAAAGTAGGCCCCGTTGTTATCAACGAGATTATGTACAATCCGGCAACCGGCAATCAGAATGAGGAATATATCGAGCTTCACAACATAACCGGAACACATGTGACATTATACCGTATCGATAAACTCGCACCGTGGAAGTTCACCGATGGTATTGATTATATCTTCCCGGACAACACACCTTTTGCGACGATAAAAGCTAATGGTTATCTAATGGTGGTGAAGGACCTTGCAGCTTTTATAACAAGATATGGGAGTATGCCGCTTGGTGTTCAGGTTGTCGATGGTTATAGCGGCTGGTTAAGCAACGCCGGCGAGAGGTTGCAGATTGGTATGCCCGGCGATATCGATGAGCTTGGAACGCGATGTTATATCCGGATTGACAGGGTAACTTATAGTGATGGCTCACATCCTGATGATTGTCCTGGCGGTGTTGACTACTGGCCGACCGAGGCGGATGGGCTTGGCAAATCGCTTTCGCGTAAAGACCCGAATGATTATGGCAATGATGTGGCCAATTGGGAAGCAGCCGCTCCTTCACCAGGCTGGTAAATTATCGAAAGAATAAATCAAGCATGTCAGTTTAATTCTTATGATCTGCTCCCCGAAAATTAGTGCAAACAACGGGAGCAGGTCAATTTAAGTTGAATGTGATTTGTGGGTTTAACGGCTATATTCGCCGAAAATTGCGCAAATATAGAAGAAAGTCCAATAATCACATTGACACCTGCACCTCAATTCTGTAAAATGATAATAGTATTCATTATTTGCCCCGGGACAAACTTTATAGCGATTTAAGGAGGTTAGTTATGAAAAGTCAAAGTTACAAATATTACATGGTCTCTCTATTAGCGGCTTTCACGGTTCTGGCTCTTTGGGCACCACCCTCCTATGGTTCGACGCTTGAAATTCTTTACGATCCTGATGGCTATGTATATGATGTAAGCTCAGGGCCACTCGTTTCTGGTACCTGTCTTGCAGAGGGTACGGTTGATACCTATGATAGAGCATATCACTTAAGGATTAATGGCGTATATTATAAAGCAAGTATCCTTACAATCTCAGGCCGAAATATCTTTGGTAACACGCAGACAGTTAGTGGATTACGGGTCACCCGCAAGCTTTACGTACCTGCGTCAAAGGACGGACCATTAGGGAACTTTGGTCGATGGTATGATACGCTCTATAATCCGACAGGCTCGCCAATTACGGTAAACGTCGAATACTTGAGTAATCTGGCCTCTGATGGCGAAACACAAGTAACTGGTACCGATGATGGTGATTATTTCGTCGAGCTATCAGACCAATGGGTTGCTACGGATGACTATTCGGATGGCGGAGGTGACCCCTCGCTTGCTCATGTTGTGTACCTTGCAGATGCCGATGAGCCGATCGATTATATTGAACTCCGTGGAGATGCCTATACACGCGATAACCTCGACTGGCGGTACGACAGTGTAGTTGTTGGTCCGGGTCAGACAGTCGCCTTTCTTACCTTTGCAATTCAAGAAAATAACGTCGCAAGTTCTCATGAAGAGGCAATGGGCATCGTCGGCTCATTAGAAACAGGAGACCTCAGTGGTGTGGCCTTGCAGGGACTGTCGGTAAGTGAATATCTGAACCTGGTCAATATAGTTCCAATTGCTCCCGATTACCTGCAAATTACTCCAGCGGAAGATATTATTTCAGTAGGCAATGAGGGAGGGCCTTTTGACCCGCTCAGCACGGTATATACTCTTAGTAATACCGGTTCCGGCACACTTGACTGGACTGTGGATCCAAACGTGCCCTGGCTGGACGTCACCCATGATACCGGAAGCCTTCTGCCTGGTACTAATGTGCCGGTTACTGTTTCTATCAATGCCTACGCCAATATTTTACCCCAGGGTGTTCATACCGGCCCTGTGAGTTTTGTAAATCGGACAACCGGCGCGGTTCAGAAACGATATGTGAAGCTTATGATTGCGATAAGAAGGGTGTTGGTCTATACGCAGTATGCGGATGTGTCTGCCGGCGGCGAATATAGCAATACAATAAAGGCTATTGATTCTATCGGAGGAAACTTTTCAATTACCCCTTTGACCGACTTCAATGAACTGTCTTCAATGCTGCCAGCGCACCAAATATTGCTTATTCCGGAGCAGGAGAATGCAAACCTGCCCCAGTTGTTCGACATTGGCATAGCGTGGGCGCCTATCCTTCAGGACTTTATCAGCGGGGGAGGAATCGTAATTCAATGTGATTACGGCCAGAAGTATGGCATCCTTACCGGCGCCAATTTAATGAATATTACTACAAGTTCGAATTTCAGCATTCAGGACGTTAACGTAATTGTGCCGGATGATCCAGTCGTATGGGGAGTTCCCGACCCTTATACCGCCAGTCGTTACAGCTCTTACTATTACACTATCGAAGGCGAGGTGATAGTACAAAGGGACGGCTATGGCCCGGTAGTCATTCATAAGATGATAGGACGCGGCCATGTGGTTCTCATCGGCCACGATTACTCCGAGTCCAATCCCGATCAGGACCGGATTGTGGGCAATGCTGTATTGTACCTGCCGTTTCTGAAAGATGATTTATGGGTGTCACCATCTCAAGGTCTCGACTTTTGGGGTACTAAGGGAGGGCCTTTCACTCCCACAAGCCAGAGTTACACACTTACAAATGTTGGGACCGACCCTGTTGAATGGACTGTGGCCATTACAGAACCCTGGCTTAGTGTCGAGCCCAGTAGCGGCACGCTTGACCCTCATGACAGTCCTGGCGGTGGTGATTCTCAGGTGGTTGTGGTTTCGATGACCGCAGATGCCAACAACCTACCACCAAGTGATTACAATGATGTGATTACATTTACAAACGTCACAAGCGGATACGGCGAGATCAGGGTTGTGAGACTGCAGGTAATACCGATTCCACCAGAGATATCTGTAATTGACGATATTGGCAATCCCGTTGACCTGAAT
Source organism: Sedimentisphaerales bacterium (assembly GCA_049643445.1). Taxonomy (GTDB): domain Bacteria; phylum Planctomycetota; class Phycisphaerae; order Sedimentisphaerales; family Anaerobacaceae; genus CS2-K091. Next base: position 4,050 of record JBARPZ010000112.1, on the reverse strand, counting down.
ATGCCATTCGGAGATGTTATCGTAAGACAGTCATCAGTCGCAGAAGAAATCATGATAATTAATTTGAGTCCGGATAACAGCCTGATAGTTTCCGAAATAACATCTCCGCAGGCACTATATACAGTTTTCTTTGACGATTTTCCAACCACTGATTTGAATTCAGTAAACTGGACAGGTACCAGTAGCGTTCCCACTATTGACGATGTCGGATTTGGAGAACCATCACCGCCTTATTCGCTGCGTTTGAATGGCGATCCAGATGGGAGAGATGTGGTAGAGTCGCGAGTGGTAAACCTTTCCGGGCTGAGCGGATTAGAGCTTAGATACTGGTGGCAGCGTACCGGTGGAGGTAATCATCCCGAAGAGGGTGAAGATCTGATATTTGAGTACTGGGACGGGACGGACTGGGTAGAACTGGGACGTCAGTTTGGAGGCGGGCCGGATATGTCAAATTACCTCGAATCGGTCGTTCCGCTACCGCCGGCGGCATATCACGGGAACTTTAGATTGCGAATAAGAAGTATAGGGGCATACAGCCCTTATGACGATTGGTTCGTAGATAGCGTATCCATACAACCGGTGTTCAGGTTGGAGGGCGTTCCTGATTTGCCGATTGTAATACCGCCTGTGGGAAATATAAAATTCGATGTAATTTTTGCGCCGACAGAGGTGAAAGGATACGAATCTTTAGTTGTTATAATAAGCAACGACGACGATGAGCCCGGAGTTGAAGTGCAATTGAGCGGTAGTGGGATACCTGATTATTTGGTAGTTGACCCGGAAGAAGATTTTGGGTTCTCCGGTCACCTTGGAGGGCCTTTCCTGCCGTCGAATATACCCTATCACCTGACCAACAATGGCCCGATTACTATCGAATGGTCTGTAGAGGTGAGTGTGCCCTGGCTGAGTGCCAACCCGCTAAATGGCAGCATCAAACCTGGTGATTCAGCCACAGTTGTTGTTTTTCCCAATTCTCAAGCCAATACTATGCCGGCAGGAGAGCACTTCGGCCAATTGATTTTCGCCAATATCACCACGTCTGCAGTTCGCAATCGCACGGTTATTTTGAATGTGCAAGTCGAACCAAAGGTCTGGGTAGGGCCTCAATCCTTTAACTTAACTATTCCATCCGGAGAGTTTCAAATTGAAACCCTGACCGTTGGAAACGTGGGCGAAGGAGACTTAGAGTATGTTCTCAAAAGCCGTGAGATAAGTTTCATACCGGTTTCGAACGGCGAACCTAACACGAGTTCAGCTGAGGAAATTAGCTCCGCTTTGGGACGCCTTTCGGCGCAACTTGATATACCTTATGCCGAGGGCGAGTTACTTGTGCGTTTTGCGCCTCAAGTTGATGCCTGTGAACCAAGTGTCGATAAGGCAAGTATGTTAATTAGCATCCTTAGCAGCGCTTCGGTCGAGCGGGAATATTCAATCGTACCGGAGTTGTGCCTGATACGGCTACCTGAAGGAATGACTGTCGAAGAGGGGATAATAGCGTTTAGTGAAAGCAATGACGTGTTATATGTCGAGCCGAATTACGAAGTTGAGGCGCTATCATTAATTCCTAATGACCCGATGTTCGACAGTCTCTGGAATATGCACAATACAGGCCAGGGCGGCGGAACTGCTGACGCTGATATTGATGCTCCGGAGGCTTGGGATATAACGACCGTTGACGGCGGTGAAGTCATCGTAGCTGTTATTGATACGGGAGTTGACTACCGGCATCCGGACTTAGCAGCGAATATGTGGGTCAATGAAGCCGAGTTCAATGGAACTGCGGGGATTGACGATGACGGCAACGGTTATATTGATGATATTTATGGTTACGACTTTGCATATTATGATGGTGACCCGATAGACGACAATGGTCACGGTTCACACGTTTCTGGAACGATAGGCGCTGTTGGTAACGATGGTGTAGGTGTAGCAGGCGTGTGCTGGAATGTCAAGATAATGGCGGTGAAGTTCCTCTTCTCAGGTGGCAGCGGCTACACCTCTGATGCGATTTCCTGCGTACAATACGCTACTCTTATGGGTGCGAGAGTAATGAACAATTCCTGGGGAGGCGCCGGTTACAGCAGCGCCCTTGAAGATGCCATAAGGGCAGCCGGGGATGTAGGAATTCTCTTTATCGCTTCGGCAGGCAATGGTTGGTACAACGATAATGACGTTTACCCTCATTATCCATCCAGTTATGAGCCGGATAATGTCATTGCGGTACTATCGACCGACCATGCTGACCAATTATCAATGCACTCGAACTACGGCTTAACTTCCGTTGACCTTGGAGCTCCAGGTGGTGACCCAGATAACAAAATCCTCAGTTGCTATATGGACGGGGGCTACTACTCAGCGTACGGTACCTCGATGGCTGCTCCTCACGTTAGCGGTGCCTGTGCCCTTGTCTGGTCTGTCTGTCCGAGATTATCTCATATGGAGGTAAAGGATTTAATTATGCGAACGGTTGACCCGCTGCCGCCTTTAATGGGACACTGTGTCTCCAGTGGACGGCTCAACTTACACAGTGCTATTCTTGGAACAGAGGCGGCCTGGATTGATATCGTTCCCGATGCCGGTTTTGTTTCTCCCGGCGGAGTAAACGATGTCAATGTGATATTTGACGCTAGTGGACCGGTTGGAACTTACGAAGGTCAGATTATAGTTTATAGCAATGACCCATATACGCCCGAGATAATCATCCCGGTGACAATGACTGTTGAGCAGGTCGACTATTTTACCGAGTTGTTTAAGTTCGAGTATCCCTTTGATCCCCTTGACCCTAATCGCAATGATATGTCGAATCGGATGTTGACGCTAATGCCTGACGGTTCGGGCAGCTATTATCAAGCCTGCGTTGGTGAAGCCACCGGTTTTCCTGTTGACCCTGCCGGCGGAACCAATATCTTGCTCAGGGACGATGATTACATGCAAATAGACCTCGGCGGTGAACAGATTGACTTCTATGGTATAAGCTATGAAACAATCTATGTCGGAAGCAACGGTTATATCACCTTCATATCCGGGGACTCTCATCGCCTTGAGAGTTTTGAAAATCACTTTGACCTGCCTCGAATATCTGCTTTGTTTGATGACCTGGACCCTGGCGCAGGCGGGACGGTCTCGTGGAAACAGCTCGCCGACCGGGTCGTGGTGACATTTGAGAACGTACCGGAATTTAGCTTATCCAATTCCAACAGCTTCCAGGTCGAGATGTTCTATAACGGCAAGCTAAGGATTACGTATCTGGATATTGCTGCCGGTGACGGACTTGTCGGACTTTCAGATGGTTTCGGATGGCCTCTATATTTCGTCGAAAGTGACATGTCGGAGTACTGCCTGCATGGCGATCTCGACAGCGATTGCGACACAGACTTTGATGACTATGGCGTACTTGCATCATATTGGCGGACTGAAGGCTGCGGCACCGCCAATGATTGGTGCTCTGGAATCGACCTCAACAGGGATACCAGGATTGATATCTATGATTGCGCTGAGTTCTGTGCGCATTGGCTGGAGGGCACGGGGCCGAAGTAACGTTAATATACTTACAACTTTACCTTTTAGTGTATAGGGCTGTAAGTTCACTACTTGCAGCCCTTTTCTATTCCATACCGGTATACTTGAGGAGGGGCTTGGCCAATTTACAGAGAAAGTTTATACCTTTCATATAGAGCATTCGATACTTCAAATGGAGCATATGCCTTTCATATGGAGCATTCGAAATTGCATTTACCGGACTTAGCACCGATAAATCGCCTATAAATGAAGATGGCCCCTTTAGGGGAATTACCATTCACAATGTACTACGAGATACTGGATACTAATTATTATGCAAAACAAGCCCAATTTTCTGGATGCCCTGATGAACGTAACCTCTTTGATAACAGCGGATTATGAAAATATTGTCAATTGCAAACTTGGTGAATACAAACCCAATACAAACCCAATACAAACCCAATACAAACCCAATACAAACCCAATACAAACCCAATACAAACCCAATACAAACCCAATACAAACCCAATACAAACCCAATACAAACCCAAT
>JBARPZ010000111.1:0-28018 GCA_049643445.1 Sedimentisphaerales bacterium | reverse complement strand
CGGAAATCGCGTCAACGTCCTCCTTGCTTTGCTTAGCTTCCTTTTCTGTTTTTTCCTCTTCGAAGAAGTCTTTCTTTGAAGTCATCGTCTCCCGATAGTAGGCCATAAAAAGTTCGAGAGTGGTCTCTGTTGTACAAAGATAAAAGGGCGAGATACGCACTTTGTACTGCGGCCCTTCATCCTTTTTACGGCCTGATTCGGCCTCCGGGCTTCCCATTTCAAACGTTCCTCCGGGAACAAGCACCATATTGAAGGAAATATTCTCGCCATTTTTGGACGTAATAGTTTCGGTATATTTTTTCTTGTGATCGCTGTCTTTGCCTTCCACATCTTTCGGAGATTGACACGCAAGGACACTAATCGCCAACAGTACAAGGTATGTGACCACACGATAAGAAAAAGTGTTAAAATTTTGCATCATGACACCTTACATATTAACACTTGGACAAATTGTAACTCTACACGAACCAAACAAAATCTTAGTATTCCCTGTCTTTTAGTTTACCCGGCTGCGGGACGGGATATTTGCCATCCGGCCCGGCCTGCAGAGGTGCTGGAGAATCCATCGTCAACTTATCCAAGCCGGGCGCCATCTCGTGGTCGCAGTTGAGGATATCGTCGTAGGTGATTTCCTGGCCGGTGTGTGCGGCCATGCGGCCAAGGCTCGTCACGAGGCTGGCCTGAACGCCGCGCTCGGTTTCGTTGTAGGGCTTGTCGTTGCGGATGGCGTCCACCAGGTCGTTCCATTCGTTTTGATATGGATTCCGCTCGTCCGGTCTGACTTTGGATTCCCAGAGCAAGTTCGATTTCATCGGATTCTGGCCCTTGTAAGTTCTGGAGGGCATTCCACAATCGCCGTTCTTGGAAGCGATCGCCATACCTTTGGTGCCGTGAAGGTAGCTCGAGTAGATGCCCGTGCAGCCCGTCATGGCACGCCCGTCGAAATCGAACTTCGCTCCGTCGGCATAGGTGTATTCCACCGCGTAGTGGTCGAAATTCTGGTCAACGCTATCGCCTCGATAGTGTCGGCCGCCGAGCGTCTGGGCCTTAACCGGCCAGGCGTTCTTCATCCAGCCGAGATGGTCGATGATGTGGATGTAAAAGTCGCTGTACATACCGCCGCTGGCCCAGATGAAGCTGTGGAACCGCTGAATCTGGTAGAGCAACTCGCTCATATTGTCTGGCTTGGGACCTGTGGTGCAGGCCCGGCCGCCCATCCTGTAGCCTCGCTGCAGGATGAGGTCCCCGATTTCGCCGTCGTGAACGCGCTTGGCCAGTTCTTCAAGCGCCCGGCTGTGACGGGACATCAATCCCACTCCTACTTTTAGGTTCTTTTCTTTTGACTCTTTGGCGAGCTTGAACATCCGCCGACTGGTCGGGCCGTCCACGGTGACAGGCTTTTCCATAAAAACGTTCAGGCCTTTCTTGATTGCGTACGTGAAATGCACCCAGCGGAATGCCGGGGGCGTTGCAAAAATCGCCACATCTCCTTTATCAAGACAGTCCATAGCCTTCTTGTAACCGTCAAAGCCGAGAAACTGGCGGTCCTTCGGTACGTCCACTTTGTTAGAATGTCGGTCTTTCAAACCCTTGTAGCTGCGGGCAAGACGGCTCTCGAAAACGTCTGCCAGAGCAACGAGCTTCATTGGCCCGTTCTTGACCGAAAGCGCGTCTGATGCCGCGCCTGTGCCGCGACCCCCACAACCTATCAGGGCCAACTTGATGGTGTTATTTTCCCCGGCATAAATGCGAGGTACGATACCCGTGACCAGGGCTGAAGTCGCGGCGATTCGGCCGGTGTTCTTCAGAAACTCGCGACGAGATGTGGTTTTTCGTGTGTTTTCGCTCATAGTGATTGTCCTCCTACTATGCTGCTGTTTAATTAAAATGCTATCTTCGTTCCAGAAGTTACTTGCTATTGGTGAATTGCCTCACTGTTTCCAGGTCTTTGTAAGCAAAGTAACTTACTTGAACTGATGGATTTACACTATCCATCTTGGTTGTCCATATATACCATAATTGCCATATTTGTCAACAGTTTATGTACGACCTGATTTGAGTTTTTTGCCATGATGTAAGCATGGCGCATTTTGACAAAGGTCACGGGTTGTGAACGGCGACTTTTTAGGTATGTCTGATTAATAAGCCGGGAGTGAGAATTGGGCCCGGAAGGATTCGAACCTTCGACCAATGGATTATGAGTCCACTGCTCTGACCAGCTGAGCTACGGGCCCTGTTTCCAAGATTACTTTACATTCCAGATGTAAATATTGCAAGAAAATTCAGCGCAAATCCCTCCAGTGCTATGGCCCATATCAAATTCGTATCTGCAAAACATAAAAAGACAGAGAAATTGGGCCAGGCACATAGAGCTATAATTGACATCGACAGGACCAAATTTTACAAGACATCGCAAAGAGTAGATTCGTGTCGTCAGAAGTTTTCTTGTATGTATTTGACGGCATTATTGAAGATTGTCATACCGTCGCCGTCTGTTCTGTCTTTTAGTCGGGTCCAGTGCGGGTGCTGGGTCGGTCGAACGTGTCTTTCCGGGTGGGGCATCAGTCCCAGGACCCGGCCGGTGGTATCTGTCAGGCCGGCTATCGAATCTACCGAGCCGTTCGGATTAACTGGATATGGGCCTTCCTCTCCGTCTTCATCTACATACTTAAATGCAACGTATCCTTCGGATTTCAGTGTTTCCAGAGCTGCCTCATCTTTAGTTACGATCTTGCCCTCCGCGTGTGCGATGGGCAGATATATTTGCCTGCCCGGCTCGATAAAAATGCACTTTTCGGTCTGTGGTGCAAGATACACCCATCTGTCCTCGAATTTGTTGCTGTCGTTGTATGTTATGGTAACTGTATCCTGTCGGCTGGTTTGTCCATCACCCGGCAGGATTCCTGCTTTAACCAAAACCTGGAAGCCATTGCAGATTCCAAGCACGAGTTTACCGGATTCGATAAATTTCTGTACAGGATCATATAGATGATGCACGATTTGATTAGCCAGTATTTTACCCGCTGCGACATCGTCGCCGTAGCTAAAGCCGCCGGGAAAAACGAGAATCTGGCACTTCTCGAGCGCACTTTTATCCTCGATCATCCTGTTTATATGCACTCGTTGTGCTTCTGCCCCTGCCATCTCAAGCGCATCTTCTGTTTCCATGTCGCAGTTTATCCCTGCCGCCCGCAGGACTATTGCCTTTACCTTTTTCATCCAATATCCCTGTTTATAGTTACCAATCCAGTGGTTCTTGCCATGTCTGTTTTAGTGAGTCCAAATCATGTTCTATTACTTTTTTGCCGTCTTCTGCTTTTATGGTAAGCGTATTTTCTGCTGTTACCTTTCCAATCTGGCCGAATGGCAGATTGAGCATCAGTTTTGCAAAGGCATCGTAATTTTCCGGCTCAACTTCCACGATATAGCGGGAATTCGATTCACTGAAGAGTTGCGCATCTACCCGTGAACAGTCTTTGCTTTTTGGCAGGCAGCGCAAGTCTGCTTCTATACCGAGTCCACCGGCAAATGCCATCTCTGCAAGTGCAACAGCCAGCCCGCCCTCGGAGCAGTCGTGACAGCTCACGATAAGCTCTTTCTCTATTGCTTCAGAAATCTTTTTGGCGATTTTAGGAGCTGTTTCGAGGTTTACCTTCGGGACGTTAGCTCCGAGCTGGCCGTTGATTTTGTAATAGTGTGAGCCGCCTAATTCATTTTTGGTTTCGCCCACCACGAAGAGTAAATTGGTAGTTCTCTTAGCGTCCATCGTTACACATTTATTGACGTCATCAACTATCGAAATCGAGCTTATCAAAAGCGTCGATGGGATGGATATTCGTGTTCCATCTTCGCAGGAAAATTCGTTATTCAGTGAATCCTTGCCGGAGATAAACGGTGCCTCAAAGGCGATTGAGCCATCATGGCAGGCCTGGGATGCCCGTACGAGTGCGCCGAATGTTTCAGGCTTTGTGCAATTGGCCCAGGAGAAGTTATCCAGCAGGGCAATCCTGTCGGCCCGGCCGCCTACACAAATCAGATTTCTAATTGCCTCGTCGATACCGGCCAGCGTCATCCAATACGGGTCAATATCACCGTACATCGGATTCATTCCGCAGCTAATTGCAAGGCCCCTGTCCGAGTCGAACTTGGGCCTTATCACAGCCGCATCACTGGGGCCGTCATTCTTTACACCGGTCAGGGGTTTGACAACCGAATTGCCCTGAACCTCGTGGTCGTATTGACGGATTACCCATTCCTTACTGGCGACATTATAAGATGAAAGAATTTGCAGAAGCTCATCGTTGTAGCTGTCTTTTTCAGGTATGCTTGGCTCAGTAAGCTGCGGTGTGCTCCAAATTGCCTTGCGAGAGTATTTAGGTACACCGTCGTGCAAAAACTCCATATCTATTTCGGCGACCTGTTGGCCGTTGTATCGCAATATCAACTTTTTATCGCCGGTGAACTTGCCTATGACCGTTGATTCGACATTTTCAGAATCGAAAATTTTCTGTATCGCTTCCACTTTTTCGGGCTTGACTGCTATGACCATTCTTTCCTGTGCTTCGCTAATCCAGATTTCGTTATAGTTAAGCCCACCGTATTTTAGCGGTACTTTTTCCAAATCTACTTCTGCCCCGAGGTTCTGGCCCATTTCACCTACGGCACTGCTCAGTCCGCCGGCCCCGCAGTCGGTGATTGCCTCGTAAAGGTCCGCCTCATTTGCCTGGATCAGCACGTCGAGCATTTTCTTTTCCGTTATCGGATTACCGATTTGGACGGCGTGCGAAAATATTGCTTCGTACTCGTGTGTAATTTCGCCGCTTGAAAAAGTTGCTCCGTGTATCCCGTCCCGTCCAGTTTTGCCGCCGACTACAATAATAATGTTTCCACTTTGTGGATTCTTGAAACATTTGTTCTTGTCCATTATACCGATGTTGCCGCAATAGACGAGGGGATTGCCGAGATATCTGTCGTCGAAATAAATGGCGCCGTTGACCGTCGGTATACCCATTCTATTGCCGTAGTCACGGACACCCGCTACAACACCTTTCATAATTCTCCTGGGATGCAGCACTCCCTTGGGTATGTCTTCGAGCTTCTTATCGGGTGGGCCGAAGCAAAATATATCGGTGTTGGCGATGGGTCTTGCACCCATGCCCGTTCCCATAGGGTCACGAATTACACCTCCAATGCCCGTAGCTGCTCCGCCATAGGGGTCCAGGGCGGAAGGGCGATTATGGGTTTCAACCTTGAAACAGACGGCTGAGTCCTTGTCAAATTCCACCACGCCGGCGTTATCGACAAAGACGGAGATGCACCAGCTTTTATTAAGTTGCTTGGTGGCTTTGAAAATAGTGTCTTTTAATAAATTGTCAAAATGTATTTCCTTGCCGTCAATTGACATATCGACAGAGCTTTTAAGCGTTTTATGCACGCAGTGCTCGCTCCAGGTCTGTGCAAGTGATTCCAGTTCAACGTCGGTGGGCTCCCTGTCAAGCTGCTGATAGTATTTCTGAATTGTCTGCATCTCAACAAGATTCAAAAACAGGTCTTTTTCCTTGCTCAACGCTGTAAGGCCGTCATCGTCAAGGTCACGAATGGGCCAATGAACTATCTCTAATTCGTATGGTTTTAGATGCGGGCTTGGCGGCTCAGCTTCGCTTCCGACTATTACTGTTTCGATAACATCATTTGCCAGGATTTTCTTTGCTATCGTATCGGTCTGGCTTTGGTTTATATCACCAAGGAGAACATACTTTCGTGCGGTCCGAACATTGCCGTCTTCCATACCCATGTCGGCCAACGCCGCCATTACGGACTCGGCCACCGGGTCCGTGACACCGCTTTTCAAATGCACCTCAATTAGTGTTGCCTTTGCCAAGCCGGCCGGCGGACCGCTTCGGCCAATATAATACTCTTCGCAAACAGGGTCGGACAGGAGCTCTTTGCCTACACGCTGCGCAAAATCATCATCGAAATCGGCCTCAATTAGAAAGACTTTAGCTGATTGAACCGCTTCGACCGAGCTGATGCCAAGCTCTTTGATTTCTTCCAGTATGCTGTTACCGTGTACATCGGAAAAACCTGACCGATTGAAAACCTCGAAACGCCATTGTCTCACGATATTAATTCCTTATTTTTGATTTTATAGTTTATCATAGCACAGCGTTTTTTCCTTGCTGCTTCGAGCAAGTTTTCAATTTGTTTTTTATTCTGGTTTTTGATTGCTTTTTTTATTTTCAATAGTTCGGTGATAATTCTATCTATGCCTTTTGTGGTGTTACCGGCGTTTGTCAGCAGTACGTCGGCCCAGATATTGGCAGGACTGGATGCTATTCTGGAAGTATCTATAAAACCTTTACCGGCAAACTTTAGTTCTTCACGACTATTGGAATTTATCAATGCTACTGCTGCTGTGTGTGGTAGATGGCTTATTTTTGCAAAAGTCCTGTCGTGGTTGGCGGGTGTCATTAGCTTCACGGTACAGCCAAGGTCTGACCAGAATCTCTTAAGTGTTTGTACCGCCCGGCGGTTGGTTGTTTTCGTCGTTGTCAAAATGCAGATGGTCTGGTCAAACAAATCATCCCTGGCGAATTCGACGCCCCTTTGTTCTGAACCGGCAATTGGATGTGAGCCGACATAGTGAACGGTTTTCGGCAGCTTTTTGGCTGCCCATCGGTGGGGCAGAACTTTAGTCGAGCCGACATCAGTGACAATACAGCCGGCCGGTAGGGCATCGCCGATTATGCTGAAGATATTCTCAAATGTGTATATAGGCGTGGCCAGTATGACAAGGTCTGCGCAGGATACACTTTCATGTATGTCGTCGACGATTTCAGTAGCAACTGCCAACTGTCTTGCTTTTGTGCGTGTGGAAGGGCGATGGGCGTAACCTACCGTTTTTACGCCGGGTAAAGAGCGTAAAATCCTTAAAGTTATCGAGCCGCCTAAAAGACCAAGCCCTACTACGGTTATTTGCCTTAAGTCTTTCATAGTCAAGACGTTATGGAAACATGCCTCAGGGTAAATTATGCTAAAAACTATAGCATGGCAAGACAGATGTCAATTTTTTTCTTTTATTTGTGTTATCAAAATGTTAATATTTTAGGTTTAGACAATAGTGCCAACGGATATGGCAGAAAAGAAAACGTCCCGCCCGCTGTTTGTGGGCAGGTTTTTTTATTGCCATTTTCGCTGTGTGTGCTGGTATCTTGTGTATCCGCAGCGAACCGGGAAACATTAAAAAATAATATGCCGAAAAGTGCTAATAAAATAAGCAACGGTGATCATCTCGATTTTGAGCAGAAAGTAGCTGACCTTGATCGCCAGATGAATGAGCTGCGCAGACTCAGTTCGATTAAGGGCATTGACTATTCTGCAGAGATTCGCCATCTCCAGAGAGAACAAGTTACAGAGTTGAAACGAATCTATTCGAATCTCACCGCTTGGCAAACCGTTCAGGTGGCACGTCATCCGAAGAGACCGCTTTTATCTGATTATCTTGACCTGATGGTAAAAGACTTTCGCGAGTTTCACGGCGATAGATGTTTTGGTGATGACCGGGCAATCGTAACAGGACTTGGCCAGATAGGCAGAGATAGAGTTTTCATTATCGGTCAAAACAAGGGAAGAAACACAAAGGAAAAGGTTGCCTGTAATTTCGGTTGTCCCAATCCTGAAGGTTATCGCAAGGCACTGATCAAGATGAAATTTGCTGAAAAGTATGGCATTCCTGTCGTTACGCTCATTGACACTCCTGGTGCCTATCCGGGCATTGGGGCTGAAGAGCGGGGCCAGGCCCAGGCAATAGCAGCCAATCTTCAGGAGATGTCACGTCTAAAGGTGCCGATAATTTGTATATGTATTGGTGAGGGTGGTTCAGGCGGTGCCCTCGGTATAGGTGTGGGTGACAGGCTGGCGATGCTTGAATTCGCATATTATTCGGTGATATCGCCTGAGGGCTGTGCCGCAATTCTCTGGCGTGACGGCTCGCAGGCCCCACATGCCGCCGAGGCACTCAAGTTGACAAGCAAGGATTTGTATAAGCTTGAGCTGGTTGATGCAGTTATTCCCGAACCGCTCGGTGGCGCACATCGCAATGTTCATGATACTGTTTATAATGTCGAGAAATATATTGCCAAAACCCTGCGTGACCTGAAACGCACAAAGGTTGATAATCTGCTTGAAAACAGATACAGGAAATTGCGTTCGATAGGGACCAGTCCGGCAGAAAGACTTCGCCGAAAAACCCTTGCCGGCAGAGAGAGGGTAAGGGCAGCCATAGAAAAAATTCATACAAAACCAAAACCAGTCCCCGCAAAAGTGTGACAACGCTGTGTTATCAGGTGTCAATATCTTCGTTATTTTAGACCTCAAGGGGGGGGGAAATACACCTTTTTTCAAGGAGAGTGATTATGTCAACTGAGAAAAAGACAGCAGCAAAGGAACAATCTTCACACACGTCAGAGAAAGACAAAAACTTATTAACGAGAAGGGGTTTTATTGGGACAGTAGCCGGAATGGGTGCGGCCGGTTTGCTGGCCGGCGGTGCAAAGAAGACGAAAGAAAGGGGAACAGAGATGCCAATATGGTCGGGAAGTTTGAAAGCCCCGGTCAAACGTGCTCCAGGAGGTCGGAGGACCTCTAAAGATGGTCGCCTGAATTTAATTGTAATCATTGCCGATACGTGGAGGGCGGACCATCTTGGCTGCTATGGCAGTACACGAATCAAAACACCTTATCTGGATAGGTTCGCAAAAGACAGTGTCTTGTTCGCAAACGCCAGTGCTGAAGGCCTGCCTACTATTCCGTGCAGAAGGGTTTATCATACTGGAAAGAGTGTCCTTCCTGAGTCAAAGTGGCAGCCCCTTGCCAAGACTGATGTTACCTTTGCCGAGGTCCTCGGCAAACGAGGTTTCACAACCGGTTTTATCGTTGATACGTATCATCATTTCAAGCCGGATTATAATTTCCATAGGGGCTTCGATTCCTGGCATTGGGTGCGGGGCCAGGAAACCGACATGTGGAAAAGCGGCCCAAAAGAAAAATTCGACCCGAAAAAACATATGCCTGCTCATTTATGGAACGAACGTTACGACAGGAACATGCGTCAATACCTGATGAATACACAGGACAGAAACAGTGAGAAAGATTATTTCTGTGCAAGCTCCTGCATCGAGGCTATGAACTGGCTCCAGCGAAATGTTAACAGCAGTCCGTTTATGCTCTGGATTGATATGTTCGACCCCCACGAGCCTTGGGACGCACCTCCACGATTTCAGAAAATGTATCGCGACAAATATCCGTATGAGCGATATCTGTTTGGGTATGGAGTCAGGAATAAGGACATACGTCCTGATGACCTGCCTGTTATTAGAGACCTTTATGCGGCAGAAGTAACATTCAGTGATTACTGTATAGGTCAGCTTTTGAAAAGGGTTGAAGATATGGGGCTGATGGATGATACAATTATAGCCTTTTCAACCGACCATGGCACACACCTTGGCGAGCAAGGCTGTGTGCAGAAAACCCCGGCTCTTCTTAATGATTGTGTTACTCAAATTCCATTAATTATCAAGCATCCCGACGTCAGGTTTGCAGGAAAACGCATTGAAGGTCTCGTCAGTGCTGTCGATTTTATGCCCACATTCCTTTCACTGCTTGGAATTGACGACTATAAGAATATGGACGGAGAGGATATGTGGAAATTAGTAACAGGCCGGGCCCAGTCAATACACGATGATGTGTACACAGTATTCCAGAACTTTGGGGCGATTCATAATTTGGATTGGCAATATTTCCAGAATATTAGGGGCAAAAGCCCGGGAAAAGGTCCCTGTCTTTATGATTTAAAAAACGACCCGAAGCAGGCCAAAAATGTTATTAAAGAATTCCCAAAAATAGCAAAAGCTTTAAGAAGCAAATTGCAGAACCATCTTAAGATTGATATACCTGCTGTAAAAGTGTGATTGTTTGTTTTTGTGCAGAAGACGGAGTTCGGTTATGCACAAACGAGGATTTACCCCGTTAGAAATAAAGATGTGTAATCAGAAGATTTCTGATCGGGTAAGTAAGAGATTTCTAACGGGGTTTACTTTAATAGAACTATTGGTCGTGATTGCCATCATTGCCTTATTGATGGCGATATTGATGCCGGCACTGCAAAAGGCCAGAGAACAGGCAAAGGATGCCATTTGCAGAAGCAACATGCGCCAGATCGGCCTCGGCGCTGAATTATACGCCGAAGACTATGACTCTTGCATCCCACGTAGCAAGAGAAGTGGTCCAGATGGAGCTTGGTATCAACTTTTCATGCCTTATTTGGCCCAGAGGGCAATCGACAATGATTACCGTAACGTAAAGATATTTCGTTGTCCCAGCTACCCGGACCCTGACCAGACCGTTTGCTATGTCGTCAATGGCTGGGAGTTCCAGAGTGAAACAGATATGGTCGGCGGCGAAGTAGAGAAACCTACTCCGCTGTCTGCCTGTCGTAACCTGGCTTCTACTATCTATCTTGCAGATAACGAGTATGGACCCTGGCGGGATATAATCAGAAAAGCGGATGACCCGGGATGGCGTCGATGCGATGTATGGCAGACGGGACACCTGCCCACTTCGAATAGTGAGGGCTATACTAATGGCCGAAGAGTGGCACGAGACCTTCATAAAAACAACGGCTGTAATAATCTATTTCTCGACTGGCACGTCGAATGGATAGCCGCTGAGAAGATGAGCATAAACATGTGGCGGTTTAAAAAAACAGCATATTGACCACTTCGCCGGCTTGGGTTATCTTATTAGCGACAAATTGTGTAACGTGTATTGTCTGGTAGATTCTGATTGGTAATTATTAAGTCCGGCGGAGTAGCCGGGTTGAGTTCATTTAGGAAGTTCTTGGTTTAATGAGACCGAAAAGAGAAGGAGCGCCGAAATAATGAAACTCAGATTCATGCTTACATCTTTGATTGTGTTGGGCCTATCAATTGCTCTGACCGGTTGTGAAAGCGGAGCAAAGAAAGAAGCAGAGTTGGCATTGGCCGCAGCCGAGGCTGCTTTAGAGCAAACTAAACTGGACCTGGTTGACGTTTCGCAATCCCGTGATAGGCTGCAGGGCCAGATCAAGGAGCTCATCAAGTCGCGGGACATGGCTGTTACCGAAGCAAAAAACGCCGGCCTTAGGATCGACGAACTTACGAAAAAATTCGAAGAGCAGGCTAAAATAATTCGTGAGCTTCAAGAGCACATGCAGAAGATGCAAACGACCATTGAGAAGCTGTAAAACAAACTCAAGGCGGCCCCCGCGGCGAAAACTAAGCGCTATTCGTTCTTGATTTCTCTTGGGTCTTTGCCTTCTTCGATGGCTGTTATCTTCCGTACCCTTCTTTCATGTCTTCCGCCGCTGAACTTGGTATTAAGCCACACTTCTACTATTTTTCTCAGTACTACTTCCCCCGTTTGATCACTTGATATGCAAAGCACGTTTGCATTGTTGTGGTCACGAGAAATCCTGGCGCCAAGCTCGTCATGGCACAGCGCTGCTCTAACTCCCTTTACTTTGTTTGCGGCCATGCTCATACCAAGCCCTGTTGAACAGATCAAAATAGCTCGATCGGCTTCTTTTTTAGATACCGCCGTTGACGCCAAATAAGCCGGGTCCGGGTAATCAACAGGATTGTTGTCGTTGGTGCCAAAGTCGATGCATTCGTGGTCCATCTGAGTAATTATGGCCTTGATTTGCTGTTTGGCTTCGAAACCGCGATGATCGCTTCCAAGTGCTATTTTCATATTACAAACTCACTAATTCTTTTCTTCACAGCTTTTTCTATCAAATCGGCGCAGTTGTTGAAAACCTGCTGTCCCTGACCTATCGGATCAGGAATATCCTTATCTTCTGCCATTAACATACACTTATTTGCAGCTTCTGGGCTAAGAGCAGTAACTCGCTCAAGGTGCGTTTGGCTCATCGCGAAAATAAAGTCATTTTCTTCGATAAGCTCTTGGGACAATGCCTTGCTCCTATGAGCTTTTATATCAATCCCTTTAGCCGCACAGGCTGTCGTTGCTTCTTCGCTGGCTGGCGAACTTGCCAGATCTATAATGCCAGCGGATGATATCTTATAACCCATTTTATCGAGTTGGTCAACCTCGCATTGCAATTTTTCTGAAAGATATTTGCGGAATATTCCTGCTGCCATTGGGCTTCTGCAGGTATTGCCGGTGCAAACGAACAAAAATTTGACCTCCGACATTGCCTCCAGTTCCACTTGGGAGTAAACACCCGGCCTTAAGATTTCCAGCTCTTTCTTGCCTATTTTCACAACGGTGCTGCTTTTTTTATATTTGCAGGGACCTGCGTCCAGAAGCAAATCGATTTTATCTGAGAACTGAGCAAGAACTTCTTCTGCATTCGTTGCCGGAGGCTCACCTGTTACATTTGCACTCGGGGCAATTACAGCATTGTGTGTTAGCCGTAATAATATTGAAGCTATGGGATTATCAGGGCAGCGAATACCTATGGAATTATTTTTATACAAGCTTTCAAAGGCTTCCCTTTTAAGGCTGATTTGCTGTTTGTCAATATCGTGGTCGTCTAATTCGAAGACTATGGTCAAAGGTCCGGGCCAGGCGTTTTTGATTAGTTTTTCAGCTTTCAGTCCGACAGTAGGCACGTATTTTTTTGCCTCATTTTTTTGGCCGATATGCAATGTATAGTATTTATCAGAATCCCTGCCTTTGAGGTTATTGAGCTTGATAAGTGAGTCATTTTGAGCCCGGCAGGCGATTCCGTAGACGCTTTCAGTAGGAAATGCCACGAATCCACCACCATCAACTAAGGCTGCGGCTTCTTTGATTTTCGCTATATCAGCTCTGTATGGATCGAGTTTTATAACTTTTGTCTGCATCGGCTCTATAAAATACACTAAACGAACTACCGTCGCAAGATAACTTACCCAGTATCTGGTTGTATCTATAGATTGTGTGCTCACAATCTGAACAGAGCAGTAATTACAGGATAGCAACTGAATGGGTAGCGGTAGTCCAATAGCAAGTTTTGGTTGTGTAAACGAATGCCGATCTTGGCTCAACATGCGTTCTTGAGTAATTATAGATAAAAGGTGCAACAAACAATGGTAGTTGCGACAAACGAATGTGGTTCAGAGGCGTTCTGGTGATTCAAGTTTAGGAGAGGGAGAAGGCCCGATAAAAAGAACAAAGGCGCCGTGATGCGCTATAGGACATTTTTTTTTAAGGAAAGCCTGCTATTTTACCTATTTATGCTAATCTATCTAAATTAACAATGCCGATAACATTATAATTAGCTATACCGGCTTTGGTGATTAATAGAACTGTTTTGATAGGAGATTTAGATTTATGGAGACCTTAGTCGAGCAGCGTAAGAACGCCCGAACGAAGCTTTCGTGGCCTGTGAGTCTTTGGATACCGGAAGCCAACAGGTTTTTTAACGGACAAAGCGCCAACGTTAGCAAAACGGGCGTTTTCGTTACGGTTCCCATGACGGCACCTGTTCGCTCGGGCAATACTGTGGAAATCAATTTTCCAAGGACAACAACTTTAGCACAGGAAAAAGGGCAATATGCTCGGATTAAAAGCGGCAAAGTAGTGAGAGTTGAGCGCAAGGATATGCTCAAGAACGCTAAAATTGGTGTTGCTATTGCCTTTGGGTAGTTGACAAACCGCTCTTTTTTCCTCTATCAAAAGTGATTGCAGGCGAACTATAATTACCAAATATAGCTGTGATTGCATCAGTTATGACTGTTGATTATTGCCTAAGTCATCAATCTTTTTTTATATTTTTAATTGGCTTACCTTAGTTAATCTTATCCATTTTCACGTTAATCAGGCGATACTTACTTTAAGAATAAACATAAGATAACAGTTCCTGTCCTCAAATTTCAAATTACGAGTGCGAGGAATAAGAGCAGGGCGGCGATAACGGCGACGGTGAAAGTGATTTTTGACCATTTTGTGTATTTTGCCAAAACTGGATGCTGGTCCTCAAACTCATAATAATAGTCATCTAAATCGGAGCCCTCTTTCGGTTTGAGGCTCAGTTTGACATAAAGGTATCCGGCGAAGGATATTAGAAACAAGGGGCCGGCAATTATGTAGAGAATGGTATCCATAGGTCTTAAAGCCACTGTGATAGCAAAGTACTGAGAAAAATTAGATACGGTTTTAAAGAGAAATTCAATGAAAAAGTGAAAAAGAGATTGCCGCCCCTTCGGAAATTTTTCATTGATTATTGAATAAAGATAATTGATAATTTCAGAGAAGCTATGGATGGATTTTCGATGATCAAGGGCTCTTAATTACATATTGAAACCAGGGACGGTGGCTTTATGGTTGGGGTTGTTTCAAAACCTGATACACATGGAAAATTAGAGATACTCAGTGCCGATGCGCAGTATGACCTGGCGTGTGCGTGCAGTTGTAGTAAAGATGAGCACCGGCAGCGAAGCGATGACGGGAAATGGATATATCCCGTTACCCTTCCAAGTGGGGGTAAAAGTACGCTTTTTAAGACTCTGATTTCGAATGTATGCGCAAATGACTGCAAGTACTGCCCGCTAAGGACAGATATGGACATCCGCAGGTGCAGCCTTCGACCCCAGGAGACGGCAGAGGTATTTCTGGATTATTACAGGCAGCGGAAAGTTTTTGGGCTGTTTCTCAGTTCCGGTGTCCTGGGGTCGGCTGATGCAACCATGGAAAGGCTCAATGCGGTAGCGAGGTTGTTGCGGAAAAAGTATAGGTTTCGAGGATACATTCATCTAAAGATTATTCCCGGGGCAAGCGATGCAGCGATAGAAGAGGCGGTATCGCTGGCCAGTGCGGTGTCGTTGAATATTGAGACGCCGGGTGCAAAAAACCTGGCAAAACTGTCGAATAAGAAAGAGTATATAAAAGACATTATTGAGCCCATAAAACTGATGAGTAAATTGACGGCTCCAGGGATGAAATACGAAAAGGTCAAGCAGACGACGCAGTTTATTGTGGGAGCGGCGGGGGAGGGGGATACGGAAATCGTGAAGTATATGTCCGGGCTGTATGAGCGGTTGAAGATGCACAGAATTTATTTCAGCGCCTATCAACAGGGATTGGGGGATGAGTCTATAGTTGGTGAAAAGGTAAGGCTTCAAAGGCCGGCGGATATATTTATGCGGGAGCACCGGCTCTATCAGGTGGATTTTCTGCTTCGCAAGTACGGCTTTGAAGAATCCGATATCGTTTTCGAGAAAGATGGGAATCTTTCTTTAACAACTGACCCAAAAGAGGCATGGGCGCTGATGCATCCCGAGTTTTTTCCTGTTGATGTAAATCAAGCGGCTATGTTTTCGCTTCTGAGGGTGCCGGGCCTTGGGCCCGTGACGGTAAGGCGGATTTTGGAACGGCGAAAACAGGCCCATTTGAGACGTATTGAAGACGTGGGACAAGTGGGAGTTAGGTTAGAAAAAGCGAGAAAATACCTGGCTTTTTAATGGGGCAATTACCGGTTTGTAATTTGAATTTGGCAATGATGTACAAAAGTTGTAGCTGCGGGCATACTAAATTTTCTATTGACATTTTGTCGGCGGTTCATATAAATTGAGATCGTAGTCATCTGTAAGTGCAACTAAACCTTGCAATCATAAAGGAACAAACTTGTAAAGAGGACAATTTCGACAAATTCTTAAGTGCGAATTGCAATTCAAACAATTAAGGAGGTTGTCATGAAGTTTGCTCTTGTGATAATCGCAATAGTTGTGTTCTCGGCGGTGTACGTACTTATCAGGGGGATGTACAAGCGGGATGAAACAAGCAAAGACCAGTCGCGAATTGGGTGGGGCGAAACTGGAGAGTCAGGATCAGATGGTGGTTCGGACGAGTGAATTCATCAGCGCCGCTTGATATTATGCTGGGAACCGATTAGATTATCCGAATGTGGATAATTCTAATGTGAATGCAGACTTTGAGGAACAAATCGGCCTGCAGCTAAGGCAGAGTCGTTAAGGAGAGTTGTGTATGATGGATATGGAGCTTTGGCAGCCGCATCGGATTCAGCAGGGGCAATGCCTGGAGGCACAGGTTGGCCCACTGAAGCTCTGGTTGCGGCGAAAGGGGGATGAATTACATATCGCAGTGGGTCGCCAAACGGATTCTGACGACCTGACGAAGGCCATTGCGCCGCAGCTTGCCAGTGAGCAGGAACCTGCGGATCTGGACTGGGGTCGCTGGATAGTGCGTGAGGAAATGAATACTTTTCAGTTGCTCCCGATTATGCCGGATCGGCCCGTAGTCGTACATCCTGAGTTGCCGGTTAAAATCCCAAATGGTCATGAAGCGCTGTTCTTTGTCAGTATTCCAGTCTGGGTACGGGTGCTTGTCGGCGAAAAGAAGCCAATTGACTTGTGTGAAATGCCTGTGCTTATTTTGTCAAATACATGGTTTGGCGACCCTATGTCGGGCCAATTATGTTACTCTTTGCGGAGTAGAGCTCGTCGCCAAATAAAAGATTCCGAGCCAAATCCATCTCGGGCTGTCTGCCCTGTTAAAATTCGCAACACCAGTCCTAAGCAGCTTGATATAGAGCGGTTATGCGTTCATGTTGAACATTTGAAAACATACAGTGGCGATAAGAATTTGTGGACAAATGGGATTACCGTAACATTTCGAGGTGAGGACCAGGTAAGTAAAATCGATTACTCCCGTGAACGGCCCGATTTTGAGCCAATTGGTGAGATGCTCAGCGAAGCGCGCGCCCCTGTAAAGGAGAGTGTTCTGAAAAGGAGTGTCGGGAGTTTCAAGTTTTTCAGTGGAATGTGAAGTGCTGTAATTAAGGTGGAAGTCCGATGCTTTTATTAACAGGAATAAATTGGTCGAAGTTGCTAACAATGGAGAACATTAACTCGGCGATTCGAATCATAGTGCTTTTGGGCCTTGGTTTTCCTCTCCTTTTGTTCATTTGTACCCTTGTAGGAAAAGCCGTTAAGAAACGATTTACGCCCCAGGCCAGTATGCTCATACGGAAGGGGATATTCTATTTCGGCAGCATATTGCTCATCATATCGGTATTGTATCAGATGGGTTTTAAATTGACGGCGCTTTTAGGTGCAGCCGGCATCGCCGGCATTGCCATCGGCTTCGCCTCACAAACCAGCGTTTCAAATATTATCAGCGGGCTTTTCCTGATTTCGGAAAAGCCTTTCGAAGTTGGAGACCTCATAAAAGTTGATGATACAAAGGGTACCATCCTGTCCATTGACCTGCTCTCTGTAAAACTCAGAACCCTTGATAATCAGCTTGTCAGAATACCGAACGAGTCACTTATCAAAAATCAGGTGACGAATATTACCCGCTTTCCAATCAGACGTTTTGATATTAACATCGGTGTCGCCTATAAGGAAGATGTTAGCAAAGTTCGGACCGTGCTGCTGGATATCGCACAGAATAATCCATACTGCCTGGATGAACCGGAGCCGCTCGTACTTTTCTTGAACTTTGGGGATTCCGCTCTGGAGTTTCTGTTCGCTGTGTGGTTTGTGAAAACAGACTTTTTTAAGCTGCGAAACTCGATTATGCAGGAAATTAAGGAAAGATTTGATGCTGAAGGGATTGAAATTCCATTCCCGCACCGAACACTTTACACCGGTTCTGTCACCGAGCCTTTTCCGGTAGAGATTGTTTCGAGTAAAGCCAAAAAGCCAAAGCAGCGCAGCTAATCAACAGGCGGTTATTTTTAGCAATGGCTGAATAATCGGGCTGGTTGACATATCAGTATCATGTGTAATCGTGCCCTGAAAAATTAACAGCTCCAAAGTCAGGCATAGGGCAAAAAAAGTTAGGTATTGGCGATGCGTTTTAAAGTTAAAGATGAACTAACGGAAGCGGAGGTTCAGTCCGGTCTGCGTTACGTTATCAAAGACGGAGTGGCATCGCAGGCGATGGGCATTTTGACCGGCGGGGCGTTTTTGGTGGCCTTCGCCATAAAGCTCGGAGCTTCCAATCTTGTAATTGGCATGTTGGCGGCAATCGGGCCATTGGCACAGTTGCTTCAATTGCCTTCTATCTTTCTGGTTGAAAAGATACGCAACAGACGAGCAATAGTTGTTGTCTCGGCCGCCTTAAGCCGGTTGTGCTGGTTATTGATTGCCCTGGTTCCTTTCCTGTTCGGAGCTAAAATTGGATTGGCTGTTTTGCTTGTGTCGATGATAGTCGCTTCGGCTTTGGGCGCAATCTCCGGCTGTAGTTGGAATTCCTGGATGCGTGACCTGATACCGCAGAACGTGCTGGGGGCGTTCTTTTCAAAAAGGATGCGAATAGCAACGGGCGTTGGAATTGCCTTGAGTTTGGCTGCTGCGTTTTATCTTGACTACTGGAAAAAGCTGTTGCCGAACGCTGAGATTCAGGGGTATTCGATCTTGTTTTTAGTCGGCTTTTTGTCGGGTGCTCTCGGATTGTACTTTTTGGCACGGACGCCTGAGAAACGGATGCCCAAAGTGGAGGGCAAACCCAATTTTTTTAGACTTCTGGGCCAACCTTTCAGGGATGAGAATTTCCGCAAACTCATCGTGTTTATGTGCTCGTGGAACTTCGCGGTCAATCTGGCCGGGCCTTTCTTTATGGTCTATATGCTCAAAAGACTGGGACTGAGTATGTCGTTTATCATTGCCCTCTCGATTGTAAGCCAGGTTATGAACTTCGTGTTCCTCAAAATTTGGGGCAGGTATACGGATCGTTTCAGCAACAAGTCGGTGCTGGCAATTTCCGGGCCGTTATTTATCGTGTCAATTCTTGCCTGGACGTTCACAACGATGCCGGAGAAATACTTTTTGACGATACCTCTTTTGATTGTGATACACATCGTAATGGGGCTGTCTTCGGCAGGTGTATCTTTGGCTTCGGGCAATATCAGTATGAAATTGGCGCCGGAGGGTCAGGCCACTACTTATCTTGCTGCGAACACGATTGTCAATTCTGTGGCTGCCGGCATAGCCCCAATTTTGGGCGGTAAATTCGCCGACTTTTTTGCGGGTCGTCAACTGGAATGGACGTTGAAATACACAGGTCCGGTCAAAGAGTTTAGCTTGCCTACTTTGAGCTTGCAGCAGTGGGATTTCTTTTTCTTTTTTGCTTTTATAATCGGTTTGTACTCCCTTCACCGACTGGCGATGGTGAAAGAGGTTGGTGAGGTCGAGGAGAAAATTGTGGCCCAGGAGCTTGTTGCAGAGGTAGCAAGCCAGGTCCGGACTCTTTCCTCGATTGAGGGATTGCGCCAGATGGTCAGCTTCCCATTTTCAATTGTTAGAGATTTAACAAGGAAAAAGAGTGGAACAAACGCAAATTCTCGTCCTGTCGGAAATAACCTGAAAAAATAATGAGGGTACTATGAGCTTTTTTCAATCAGAGGCGTTTACACTTATATTATTACCGGTTTTGATTTTTTTAGCAAGGGTGCTTGACGTCAGCTTTGGAACGATACGCGTAATTTTTATTTTGAGAGGTCGAAAATATCTTGCTCCTGTAATTGGTTTTTTTGAGATATTGATTTGGCTTGTTGCAATCGGCAAAGTGATGCAGAATTTAAACAATGTTTTTTGCTATGTTGCGTATGCCGGTGGATTTGCGGCGGGGAATTTTACGGGTATGTGGATAGAAGAAAAGCTGGCAATGGGTACATTGATAGTGCAAATTATTACGAGACAGGACGCGTCTGCGCTGATGGGCAGTCTTAAATCTTCAGGATACGGAGTTACGGCTGTTCCGGCCCAGGGCACTACAGGCCGGGTAGATATCATATACAGTGTTATAAAACGAAGTGCTCTCAAGGATGTTGTGGCTATCATTAAAAGATTTAATCCGAAGGCTTTTTACTCGGTAGAGGATGTGAAATTTGCAAGCGAGGCGATATTCCCCTTGATAAAATCCGGTAATTCGAGGAGCATTTATGAATTACTCAAGATACGCCGGAAAGGAAAGTAATTATGCCGAAACCAGTTAAAAAACGTTCGAAGAAAGCCGGCTTGCCGCCCGGGACTCTGGTCCATATAGGAGAAAAAAGGGCAGAATCTGTGAAGATTAGCTATTTCGATTACGATGAGCAGAATTTCCAGGAAAAGCAGGTGTCTAATATTGAAGAATGTTTTCCCTTTAAGACTACACCGACCGTAACATGGATTAACATTGACGGTCTTCACGAGGTTGAAATCATAGAAAAGCTGGGCAACCAGTTTGAACTTCATCCTCTTATTCTTGAAGATGTCCTGCACACCGAGCAGCGGCCTAAGTATGAGGATTTTGATAAATACATTTTCATTGTATTGAGGATGCTTCGCTACAATGAGGAGATTCAGGATATTGAGAGTGAGCAGGTGAGTCTCGTCCTCGGAACAAACTTCGTCATCTCATTTCAGGAGCGTGTCGGTGATGTTTTCGACCCTATAAGGGAGCGCCTGCGAAATGCCAAGGGACGGATTCGGAAAATGGGATCGGATTATCTGGCCTATGCTTTGCTCGACGCCATAGTAGATAGTTATTTTGCAATTTTGGAGAAATTCGGAGAGAGAATTGAATCAATGGAAGAAAAATTGGTCGCCGATCCCACAGAAAAGACGCTCCAGTTGATTCATAACATGAAAAGGGAGATGATATCGCTGCGTAAGTCCATATGGCCGTTGCGGGAGGTCATCAGCGGCGTACAGAGAAGCGAATCTTCACTGATTAGTGAAACGACCGGCATATATTTGCGTGATATCTATGACCACACGATACAAGTAATAGATACGGTTGAGAGTTTTCGTGATATGGTTTCAGGAATGCTCGATATATATCTGTCGAGCATCAGCAACAAGATGAATGCGGTAATGAAAGTTTTAACTATTATCGCGACTATTTTCATACCCCTGACGTTTATTGCCGGGATTTACGGTATGAACTTTAATCCGGAGAAATCACCGTGGAACATGCCGGAGTTGAACTGGTATTGGGGGTATCCCGCTGTATGCTTGGTTATGGCTGTTGTTGCGGTGATTATGCTGGTCTTTTTCAGGCGAAGAAAATGGCTGTAGGTCTGTCGACGTATTTCGTGGCGCACAGATTTAAGGAGAATAGCTTATGAATTTGTTGTTGTTCATTATTGTGCTTATCGTGTCTTTTGTTATTGTGAGAATCGGAGCGATTGCATTTCAGTTGACGGGGCTTGAGTGGTCCTTGGCGAAATTCCAGGCATTATCGTGTTTTACAGCTACGGGCTTTACAACGAGAGAGGCCGAGCTTATCACCAGTGACCCGCGAAGAAGGCGGATTGCCTCGTTTCTCATCGTTTTGGGACATGCTGGTTTTGTTACAATGATCGCAACCTTTGCCAACACGATACGGCCGCGGGCCACAAAGTTGTCGATACCTTTTGTGCCGGCTTATGTCCCGCCTTGGCTGCAGCCATGGATAAATCTCATAATTATTGTGGCTGCGATATATATTATTTACAAGGTGTTTACAAATACAAAACTGGCTCGCAAATTGACGGATGCCCTGAGAAAACGTATCATTAAAAAAGATATTATCAAATCTGTGTCACGTGAAGAACTGGCACTGGCGACGGGGGGATACGGCGTTTCTAAAATTCAGGTCTCTGAAGGAAATCCGATAGTGGGTAAAGTGCTTTCCGAATCCGGACTAAGAAAGGAGGATATTACGATTCTTGCTATAATTCGAGATGAAAATACCATACCTAATCCTGCTGCGAATAGAAAAATTCTTTCGGGCGATGAGCTTATTTGCTTTGGAAAGTTGGATATCATCAGAAAAAGACTTGCCTGAGCAGTGAACGACGAATTACTAAGGACTTCTTATAAGGGGGATTTAGGTTTTTAAAACCATCCAATTAGTTCTTTTTTACACCTTGCGTCAAGATAGGATAACTGTTGGCGATTCATATTTCAAAGCTCAGGGAGAACAGACAGCTTGACACTGGTTAAAACGGGTCGTATCATTTCCAGGTAAAGGATTTTAGTATTTGGAGTATATACGATGGGCGAATCGAAAAAAAGCTGGGAGAAAAGGCTCGCAGGTCAACCGGACCCGCTGACGGTCGATTTTGTTCAGTCACTATCCTACGACACGCGGCTGTACAAGTATGACATCGTGGGCTCAATTGCTCATTCGCAGATGCTGGCCGAGCAGAAGCTGATATCGAAAGCCGAGCTGAAAGCGATTAAAGACGGGCTTATCGAAATATCACAGGAAATCGCAGAAGGGCGGTTCAAATTCGATAAGGCGTGTGAAGATATTCATATGGCAATCGAGGCGGCACTAATCGCGAAAATTGGTGAGCCGGGAAAGAAGCTGCATACCGGCAGAAGCCGCAATGACCAGGTTGCTGCCGATATTCGACTATGGATGCGGGATGAGATAGAAGTCCTGCAAAGCAAAATAACCGGCCTTCAAAAGGCATTTGTTAAATTAGCGGGCAAATACGTAAAGGATGTGATGCCGGCTTATACCCATCTTCAGCGTGCTCAGCCGATAGTTATTGCGGCGTATCTGCTGAGTTTTGTCGAGCAGTTTGAGCGTGATTTTATTCGTCTTAAAAACTGCGGGCAAATGATTAATATCTCGCCGTTGGGAAGTGGGGCGATAGCCGGCTCTACGCTTCCGTTAGATAGAAAAAGTACAGCTAAGCAGTTAGGCTTTTCGGATATCAGCTATAACAGTATCGATGCGGCCGGTGACAGGGACTTTTGCGCTGAATTTATTTTTGATTGTGCGCTTATTGCAACACATCTTTCGCGCTTGGCTGAGGATTGGATAATTTATTCTTCAAATGAATTCGGCTTTGTGCGGATTGACGATAGCTATTGTACATCGTCGAGTATGATGCCGCAGAAGCGTAATCCCGATGTGCTTGAGCTGATTCGCGCAAAGACGGCCGGCGTTTATGGCTCCTTGATGGCTATGCTGACGCTTCTAAAGGCTCAGCCGACAGGCTACAATCGCGATTTGCAGGAGGATAAGATTTACGTTTTTTCCGCCGCTGATACGGTCAAGGCCTCCCTTGATATGACACAGGCCATTGTTTCACACGCAAAGTTTGATACCAGGAAAATTTCGGCCGGATTGGAAGAAGGATTTCTGGATGCAACAGCTCTTGCTGAGTATTTGGTTGGAAAGGGTATCGCTTTCCGCGAAGCTCACGGTATTGTCGGGTCCTTGGTTGCTTATTGCGAAAAATCGAACAAAAAATTAGCTGATCTTGGTTTGGCTGAATTCAAAAAATATGCGGCTTCTATCGAAAAGGATGTGTATGAAAGCCTCAGGCCGGCAAACGTCGTGGCTAAATATGTTACTGATGGCGCAGCCGGACCCAAGCAGGCAAAGGAGCAAATTGCATACTGGAAAAAGCAATTGGCAAAGTGATGAGTGAAGCGGAAGATGAAATAACCGCCTGGTTTGCCCAACAGAGCAAACTAACCAAAGCGGATTTTCCCATCGGGATTGGTGATGATATGGCCCGGGTTCAATTAGGGCAGGATTCATCAGTTCTTGTCACCACGGACATGCTGCTGGATGGTGTGCATTTTGACCTTGAACAAGTGACCTTAAAGCAAGTTGGATATAAAGCAATGGCGGTCAGCCTTAGCGACTGTGCGGCGATGGCGACTGTGCCGATAGCTGCGGTTGTTTCTGTTGCGCTGCCAAAAGGTTATGGCCGGGAAGAGTTAAAGCAGCTTCATGCAGGGATTACTGCCGCGGGCCGGAAGTTTGATTGTGCGCTTGTTGGCGGTGATATTACCGGCTGGGATGATAAAAAACCGTTGGTAATAAGCGTGGCGATGCTCAGCAGATTAGCAGGCAATAAACCAATTAAGCGATCAGGTGCGAAGGCCGGCGATAGTATCTGTGTAACAGGCTCGCTGGGTGGTGCGATTAGTCGTAAGCATTTGGAGTTTGAGCCGAGAGTCAGGGAGGCAATAAAAATCGCTCAAATGGTAACACTGAATTCAATGATGGATGTAAGCGATGGGCTCAGCAGCGATTTGAACCGAATCTGCAAAGCCAGTCAGGTTGGAGCTGTCGTCGTAGCAGAGCAGATTCCAATATCGGACGAAGCTCAAAAAAGTAAAAATCCGATGAATTCAGCATTGAACGACGGCGAAGATTTTGAACTGCTTTTTACTCTTTCTAATGAGGATTGTCGGATGTTGTTAAAGAAATGGCATGGACCGATACCGATTACTCAAATCGGAGAGATTACCGACACAAAGAAAATGCAGATAAATATGCCGGACGGCGTGATTAGAGATTTGCAAGCAGGGGGATACGACCATTTGAAAGGAGGACGTGAATTATGAGATGTCGATTATTTACATGGATAGTTGGATTTTCATTAGTTTTTACTCTTTACACAGTAGCATCAGGCGCGGAGAAGCTGGACCGTGGACTTGTGGCTATTGAGTGTGAGGACGGCTCGGTTTTCCTGAGCTGGCGTCTGCTGGCCGATGATCTACCTGATATGGCATTTACGGTTATGCGTGTGCCTGCCGACCTGTCCGTCCCGAGTCAGTGGACGAATCTGACGAAAGGCCAGCCATATCGGCGAACCTGCTTTGTCAACACGGAACGAAAAGGAGCGGAGCCTGGGGCTGGCTACGCACTTTATAGATTCAGTAGGGACAGAAACTTGAAGGAGTCCGACAAGCTCGACTTCGTAGGTATAATTCCGAGACTCTATGTGAACATTCCTTTGAAGGGGGATTATGATTTCCAGAAAGTTGGTATCGGCGATCTGGATGGCGACGGCGTCTATGAATTCATCATCAAACAGCCGAATTTCAATGCCGATCCTTACCAGCGTCCAGGCTACTGGAAACGAAGCACCACCACTTATAAGCTCGAAGCCTATCGCTTGGACGGTACGATGATGTGGCGCTATGATATGGGCTGGTCTATAGAGGCGGGTATTTGGTATTCGCCCTGGATAGTTTATGACGTCGATGGTGATGGCAAAGCTGAAGTCTATTGCAAGGCCGGCGAGGCAGACCCGCGAGACGAGAAAGGGCTTGTCCAAAGCGGGCCTGAATATCTGGTTAAGATTGACGGCGAAACCGGCAAGGTCGTTGCCAAAACCGATTGGCTCAGCAGAGATGGATTTCCCAGTTATAATTATTACTGCCGCAATTTTCTCACGGTGGCTTATCTCGACGGCAAAAAGCCGTCTCTGATTATGCAGCGAGGCACGTATAACCTCATCAAAACTCAGGCACTCGATAAGGATTTCAAACGAATCTGGTACTGGGAATCGCCGCAGGAGAAAGCTAAATACCACGGGCAGGGGGCACACGGCTTGATTACCGCCGATGTCGATAGTGACGGCCGGGACGAGCTGGTAATCGGTTCCGCAGTGCTGGATGATAATGGCAAAGGTCTGTGGACATCAGAGATGGGACATCCCGATGTTTGCTACGTTGCTGATATCGACCCAACGAATCCCGGCTTGGAGGTTTTCTATGGGATTGAACCGCGTCAGAAAACCGATGGGATTTGTGTGGTTGACGCCAGGACTGGCCGCAAACTCTGGACTCACAAAGAACCCACCCGCCATGTTCACGGCCAGGGTATGGTCGGTGACATACTCGCGGACTCGCCGGGTATGGAGGTCTTTGCCGGTGAGAGAGATTTGAAGAAACGCTGGCTCTATAGCGCCAAGGGCAAACTCATAGAGTTTCATGAGAGTGGTAGCTTGAGCCCTCGCGCGGTCTGGTGGGATGCGGACCCACAAAAAGAAGTGGTCGTCTCCGGAGCTGTTCGCGATTGGGGCCGAGAACCGATACAGCCTATAAAAGGCCGTGTCATCGCAGTAGTCGATTGCCTTGGCGACCATCGAGAGGAAGTTATTACCAGCCTGAAAGGAGAGCTTCGCATCTATACCAGTACTATACCCGCCTCCGACCGGCATGTGTGTTTAATGCAGGACCATCAATATCGCCTGGGTGTTGTCGCTCAGACGATGGGCTATTACTATCCTGCTCAATTGGGGAAATGAGTACGCGAGGTAGTTAATTATTGGCTACAGACTATGGGCTTTGACATTATTTCTAATTCACCTGAGGAAACGATAGAGTTTGGTCGAAGGATTGGCTCACAACTAAAAGGTGGTGAAGTTATAGGTATTTGTGGGCTGTTGGGCAGCGGCAAGACGCATTTGATTAAAGGGATCGCTGCCGGCGCAGGAGCCCAGGACAGCAAGCAGGTCAATAGTCCCACGTTTGTCATAGTTAATGAGTATGCAGGTCGGCTGGACATTTACCATATAGATGCTTATCGACTCAATTCGATTGCCGAGTTCGAGATGCTCGGCTTTGACGAATACTGCCACCGGCAGTCCGTGGTTCTGATTGAGTGGGCCGATAAAATCGAATCAGCCCTGCAGGCTATTGATTACATTCGGATAGAGCTTCAACACGCCGGTGAAACAAAAAGAAAAATACACGTCGAAAACGCACCTAGCTACATCGATTGTTGATTAGCGGCTATTTATTATTTATAGATTGCTTCGTCGTTGCGCCCCTGGCAAAGACGGGGGAATTACAATCCGAAAATTCGGCCACTTTCCTATAATTCTCTCATCTGACAGTTTGGCACTGTAAATTTTATTTCTTATATTTTCTTTGGATACTCACTTAGATAGAAAGCAATCTGATGTGTTTTTCGGACTATCGGTTGGGTATCTGAGTGGAAATCTTGAAGTGTTATTCAAAGGTATGTTTGAACTATCATCATTTAGGAGGAAACACAAAGCAAACAGAAAATTTAAGGTGCAGTTAAGTCCTGTTTCGATTAGGTCGATAGATTGAACTGTACAAGTTTTGCATTGGATGGATGCAATTTAACTATAGAACAGGGGGGGGCAGATGAGAACGGAAGGAAGCGGTTTTTCTTTGATTGAGATTTTGATTGTGATGGGTGTACTTAGTATTCTTGCGATTGTGTTTACAATTTAGAAAAAGAAAAGAATCGTAACTTTTACTTAATTGTAAAAGTGAACAGAAACAAAGGTGAAATTTAGAAGAGGGCAAAAAGATGAAAGCGGAAAAAGGTTTTACATTAGTGGAAATTCTGATTGTGGTGGTCATTCTGGGTATCTTGGCTGCCATCGTGATTCCTCAGTTTACGAGCGCCAGTACTGAAGCGAAGGAATCGGCTTTGCAGAGTGACCTTCAGGCCATGCGTTCACAAATTGAGCTGTTTAAGATTCACCACAATGACTTGTTACCGGGCGAAATAGGCACAGGCCCGCTTGACATTACTACGGTAGCTACCACGGCCAGTTTCGAAGCGGCGTTGATAAACAAGACCAATGTGTTAGGTGAGGTTGGTGTTACTGCTGCACACAGATTCGGACCTTATATGCGGAGAGTTCCTGACAATCCTTTCTGCAGTCTTTCTCCTGCAAATACTGTTGAAGTGGACGGAACAGCAGGCGGGGACGATAACGGATGGCATTTAACTACTCCTGCCGGTGTTGACCGTGGTCTGTTCCAGGCCGATGATGACGGTGTCAATAATGTTACCAGCGTGGCTCATATTGCCTACTAAGAGTTTGGAAATTTGCGCCGTAAAAAAAACGGCAAGCCACGAGTGGTGATTAATTACTTTTGAAAATAAATTGGGCTGACCAGATTTAGCGAATAGCCGGATCTGGTCAGCCCTTTTGAAAATTCGGGAGGGGATGATGAGAAAGAATGCTCGATGGTCTTATACTGAGATCGTAATCATAACAGTCGTATTGGGCGTATTTGCAATAAGAGTTGTTCCGCAAGTTACTGAGGCGAATCCGGAATCCAGGGTCGGCGAACTGATTGACGGAGTGCAAAAGATGCGAATTCAGCTTGATTTATATCGTGCTCAGCATTGTGGATGCCTTCCTGATGTCGATTCGTTCGCTGTTTTTCAGACCGATATGACTACAAAGGTTGGTCGGTATGGTCCTTATGTTAGCAAGATACCTGCTAATCCTTTT
>JBARPZ010000110.1:0-7810 GCA_049643445.1 Sedimentisphaerales bacterium | reverse complement strand
GACATTGCAAAAAATACTACGACCGGTGGGGCCTGAGCATCACAGGATTTATCATCTATGGCAACGGACCTCCATTGGACCGCGCTGGCCTGGATTGCTATGCTTCCTTCAGCCCCAATGGCATCATCCCTACTGCCGGGCCTGCTGCGAGGCTGTATAAAAATATGCCGATTATGAGATTTGATCACGATGTCAACGAAGGGAATCCTCGCGATGCCGCAGGCCACGTGCTCTCACGAATTGCTGCGCGTCGGCGAGAGGGACATCCGCCTTTTCACTGGTTTCGCAATATTCTTAAAGCTCCTGCCTGGTACGTGAAGACCTACGACGAAATCAGAAATGAAAACCCGAAGATAGAGCTGCTTGATGCACCGACTTTTTTTGAGTTGTTCCGCATCTATCTGGAGAACAACGATTAAATGTGCTTCTCCGGCATTTGATATAATCTAAAAACTATTGATGATCAGACCTATAACAATTCTTTTTGGTTGTTTTTATTGGACTAATTTTTTTATTTTTTAACAAAATTGAGAGGTCAACTGGCCGATATAATAAACAAGGCAACTGCCCAGTGGAGGAAAGAGGGAGAGGAATAAGCGAGATCATCGTCAACCTGTCAAAAGTGGGTTTTAGGAGAACAGAAATTATGAATGTTGCAAAAGCACCCAATCAGCTTTTGGGGGCCTTAACCGGCTTCTTCAATAAGAATTGATGCAACTAAACTAGTTTCACCTTCATCAAGACTCACATAACTTTAACCTGAATCGACTATTCCATTTAGTGCTGGATTTCTTAAAATTGAGCCCAACTGAAGAGTTGCAAATGTATCAGTTGCAAACGCCACAAGTGTTAGTAAGCCGACTGTTACACTAATCTTGTTGATTTTCATATCGTTTATTTTCCTCAAGTAATGTCATGAGATCGGAGTTTTCCCGGCGTGTAGCCTCCAAATCAAAAACCTGATACTTGATGGTAGCTCTGAGATTGTCTAAAGACTCTTGTAAATTATTTAAACTCTCTATGAGCCGATTGTGGCCGTTATCAACGTGATTAGCCAAAATAGAAAGTTCTATTCTTAAATGCAATAATATGGCGTCAATTTTTTTCACCGTATCAGTACGATTGTTTTCAAGGATAGAGTCATCCATTGTTACCTCCTCTGTTTGCTTATGCTCTCTGTGTATTGTCAAATGAGTTTATCACCCCCGTGAATCCCCATTTCCGAACTGTTCATGTCATTATAGCACAAAAGCCGTATCAGTTCAATAGAATAGTTGCAGGATAGATGTTAAACAGCCAATTTGGGGTGTTTTTAAAAGATGGCACGGATTTTATAGGTCTACATCAGCAAATAATTCTCATGTAAACAAAGAGAAAAATAGGAATTAGATAATACTCCCCAAAAACTTTAATCTATTAGTTAGGACAGTTTTGCCCTGCTTGACAATATCACAGTTTGTGTGTTAGAGTGTAGGTGAGTTCAGGTGTGATTTGACTATATATTTAGACATGAGGAACTTCAAAAAAGGAGCTGACATGAAACATTTTTGTAATTCATTGTTGCTTTGTGGGATTGCCTTCTTATTGGTACCTGCTGCCAACGCCCAGGACGTCAGCATACGACGTGTAACAGATCGCGTTATTACATTGAGTATGTCAAATCTCAGTATGCATACCAATGTTACTGTTATCGAGACCCGGAAAGGTCTGGTGTGTATTGAGACAGAGTTCGTACCGTCGGTCATGAAAAAAATCAAAAAAGCCGCTGAAATAAAGTTGGGGCGCAACGATTGGGCCTATGTGATCAATACTCATCCCCATCTTCATCACGCGGGAGGAAATGCTGCGTTTCCGGATACCCCAATAATCGGAACTGACCAAGAAGATAATGGATGTGAGCCTCAAATGGCAACTGTCAAGCAAGGAGGGACGCAAGCGGTACTGCGATTTCGCCGGGGTAACCTCTGGTATCAAGGTATTGCGACAGGGCCTGGCCCAGGCAAGGTTGACTGCCGAACAGAGAGAAACGCTGCGCCGGAGACTTCGCTTTTGCTATGCGATTAGACGGGAAATCATGGCCGGCTTTGAGGTTCGAAATCCCACCATCACCTTTGACGAACTCAATGCACTGGATTTGGGTGATACACACCTGCGATTGGGATACTGGGGCGACGGCATACACCACAGTTCCATTTTTGTGCATGTCGTGGAAGACAACATGTTGGTAGGGATGGGGATGGGCGGGGGGAAAGGGCTGCCAGGCTTTTTAGGCAAAGTGACCTTAGAGGGGATTCGCCATGGGATTTCCGTGTGTAATAAACTCTGTGACAAAAACTTCCCTATCGATATTATGATCGGGATTCATAACCCTGTGTTAAATAGGTCGAGACAGTGTTTTTACCATTCACGCATATACTTTCAAGCACTGCTGGACGACCTGACCAAAGCAAAGCAAAATGGACTCTCGCTGCAACAAACCAGGGACAAGCTCTCTCTTGACAAGGAATATGCCCCTATGCGAAGATATTTCGATCAACCTAAGAATATCAGCGAAAAACATCTAAATAATATAGATCAAATCTGGGAATTGTTGCAGAAGGAAGGATCGTCCAACTCACAGGAAAAAATAATTGAATGCGTCCGGACCCCGTTGTACTTGTGACAGATTTGCCCTGCTTGACAATATCACAATCTGTAGTAGAGTGGTTGGGAGTTTTGTGGTGTATTCTTGACTGTAATTGGGCATGAGGCTCAGAATGGCTATTGCTTCCTGTTATCTGTTCTCGTTGCAGTGAGCCTTTAGGTAATGACCGATGAAGATAACCTCCGGCCATCTTATCAAAGCACTCGCTGTCTATTCCTTTTGCGTAATTACAGCGATTTCCTTTCTGATTCTTGCTTCGGATGAGGCGGACATCCACCAAAAAGCCATCATCAAGATGGCCTTGGGCCTCATCCTGTTCTGGATTGTAATCGGTGGCACTTTAATGTGTCGATTCAGAGATCCTATCAGCCGCTGTGTTCGGAATATCCCGCTGAACTGGAGAATAAAATTCATACTCTTTGCCACTGCTTTGGCATTGCTCGAAGAGGCCGTCACAGTCACCATGACCAACTTGGCCCCGGCCTTTGGATCGCAGATCGGCGAGGCATTTATCACGGCCTCTGCAAATTATCTGCACACCGTCTTGTTCCACAGCGTGATTGTGTTCATACCCATGTTCATTGCGTGGTCTTTCCTGCTCGGACGCTATGATTTCAATCCTAAACAGGTCTTCCTGCTGTTCGGCCTTGTTGGATCGCTCGCCGAGATGAGCATGCAGCCGAGCAATATCTTCGGCGGCTTCTGGTTCTTCGTCTATGGCCTGATGGTGTTCCTCCCGGCCTGTTCGATCCCCCCAGCCGATTTGCGTAACGCAAAGACGCCCAGGCTCCGGCACTATGTCTTCGCCGTAGTCCTGCCCTTGGTCTCTCCGATAATCCTCCTTCCGCTTGCCCCTCTGCTCAAATACCTGTATGACCTTATGGATCCAGTCTTCTTCGTGGACAGCCCTTTCGCATAGGTCCTTGCCATACACCCCCCTCACAATTGTCCAGTTTTAATTCTAAATATAAAACTATTGATGATGTCTTTAAGGATGAAACTTTTTCACCCTTTTTAGGTATTCCCTATGAGCAGAAAAATAGGTTTATATTTTCTTTTTTGGAAATATCTTACACGCTAATCCTATACTTTTTCACCTCCCTTCTCAACCTTTTCCCATCTCCTACAATCCTATCCATCTCTGCCCAGAACTTTTTACTATGGTTCTTACCAATTAGCTCCTACTTTCAAGTGGCAACAAATACCACTTGATTTTCTATAATTACCCTTTTTTTTGTTCTTCATCACTTAAGGTAATATTTGACATATTTCTCGTTATGTGTTATTTAAAAAGTTAGTATAAAACACTAAATGTTTTGGGTTTTAAGGAGATAAAAAATGAGAAAGTGGTTATTGTTAATCTCAATT
Organism: Sedimentisphaerales bacterium; assembly: GCA_049643445.1. Taxonomy (GTDB): domain Bacteria; phylum Planctomycetota; class Phycisphaerae; order Sedimentisphaerales; family Anaerobacaceae; genus CS2-K091. The sequence goes on along the minus strand of JBARPZ010000110.1, from coordinate 3,798 downwards.
CTTCTGTTCTCAACAGGTTCAGTATGGGCAAAAAGCCCGCCTGGTAACAGACCCGACTTAGCTCCCTCTAAATTGAGTAGGATTATCTTTTTTAGCTCATCTCTTGAAGAGAAGACCATTAACCATACAGAGACAGTAAAAAAATGCCAAGAAAAATGGGAAGAGATCCCTTATAGCAAGAAGAAGGGCTTACCATTTTTCAGATATAACCCCAAGGAAAGAGCATTTGAGGAATTTGACAAGCAAAAAGATATATTAAAAGACCTTTTGGCATCGACACCAACAGATGTAAACGACACCAAAACTGAAGCAATTAGCAAAACTGCTCCTGAAGTAACCAAGTCAAATGCTGAAGCACGAGAAGTACAATTCTCCATTAAAAACTTAGAAAACATAATCCGACAAGGGCGAATACAACTCAGAGCCGACCCCACAAATTTAGAAGTAGCTACTAAGTACTATGATGCTCATGTCATTTGTTTATCGACTATCATAGAGATGCATGAGGATTTCATTAAGAACATAGACACAAAATATGGACCGAGCATTGATAAGATTATTAAGAAATTGGAGTCGGTTTTAAGTAAGACCAAGGAAAGATTACTAAAAGAATTCATGGGCGACCAATCCGAACAAAAACTAACACAATTACAAGAAAATCAGAAATTAGTCTTGCAAGCCCTACAAAATGTAAGAAATACACGTCCGCCAAAACTGGAAAATTGGGCAAAAGGTAACTTGCCGTTACTCTCAGAGCGGCTGGAAGTTGCAAAGCTGGCAAATGAGACCCTTCATATTACTAAGGAGGCAAAAGATTTAATTAAAAACTTTGGAAGTGATTATGAAAAATTGAGTTTTGCACCACCGCCTTTAATAATCTTCGAAGTTGAAACTTCTGACTTCGAAATATGATGTTATCTTCTCTTCGAAGGGACATATTGTTATGATAGAATTGAGTTCTTCGAATGAAAGTCTTTGCCAGTTTCTTACAAATTGCGATCCCGTTGATATTCACACCTTCATTTTATTCTTAAAATCTCGTTTCTCTAAAAAATCGTTAGATATCACTAATAGGTTTGATACTGTTTCAAAAATCCCTAAAACAAATTCAAAAGCTCGTAAGGAGCTATCACAGGAATTAGTCGATTTATTAGGATGGTATGGCTCGAACGCCATTGCTTTTTTATATAGAAGAACAACAAAAGACAAAGGTAGTAAAGCTTATTTACCTATCCTGAAGGATGTTGTAAAGATTGTTAATAAAAAGTTGCCTAGAAAAGAGAGGAAAAAAATTCCTTTAGTCGCTGGAACATCAGATTATGAACAGATAATCGTTGAAATATTTTTAAATATGCGATTTCACAAAAAAAGTCAGGAGGAAATTGCTCAAATCTTAAAAGAAAATGGTTTAACAGAAAAAGCAGCTATAGAAATTGCAAAAAAATATGGCTCTGTTGGTTTATCTGGAGCAGCATTGCCAGCTCTAATGAAATTTCTTGGCAAGAAAACAGTAATGAACATCATAAATGAGATGATAATTGTTTTTGTTGGGAAATTTATTGGTAAGGAGGCTGCCAAACAGATGGCAAAACGCCTTGCATATAAACTTACTCAAAAAACCTTGACAAGATTTATAAGTATTATTGGATGGCTTCTTTTAGCTGGAGACGCTTTATTCTTTGCGGTTTCTCCTGCAAGACGTATAACGATAAAAGTAGTTCCCTTTATAAGCCTTCTCAGAACAAGAGAACTCTACAGTGAAGGAGAATCTGATGAAAATTAATCCTGAAACTTAACCTCTTAAAGAAAACTGCGATGTTTGATAGGTTTATGAGGTGGGAAGGGTAGGAGGCCTGTGGTTAGAAGGATTTACGGTGATGTTGCAAAATATAAAATTTCCAATAGCAAGTCCAAATATTGAGCAGGTTCTTGACTGCTTTCTTGATGAAGTTAGTCAAAAATATAAACGAAATACAACCAATAGATATAAAAATGTCATTCAGCTTTTCAAGATCAGCATGAATAACTACGGTCATCAAACCCTTCTAAAGGAAGAGTCGGAATTATTTGACCGCCTCTACTCCACTGAAGGCAGCGGGCATAGGGAATTTGTTCAAGTCTTCGGCCCTGAGAAGATACCAGAGAATGTTGGCGAGTTTCTTGGATACTTTATGGTACGCAAGGTTATTTGCGGCAAAGGATTGCTCAAGTCAGCTGGCACAGTCACAAAAAGGCTTGGCAAATGGCTGATTGATAAAGGCTATGTTTGCAAAGAGGATTCAACAGACATGATGAACCGGGGTGCAGAGGCTGTGACTGAATTACCTGCTGCTGACAAGTTGGCAGAAATGCTGTACAACTATGCAAAATCTCACCCAGTTTCAGATTGGACTAACGAAGTTGATGATTATCTTACAGTGGAGAAAGTTGAACTTGGCAAAATCTATTTTTCAGCACCAGAAGATGTTGAGGATGATATAATCATTTTGTCACTACCGAAGAGAATAACCGACAAGTGCAAGGTTGGCTGGAATATCAGCCTATTTCTCGGTAAAACAGAAAAGGGGTGGAAGATAATTGAATCAGGCGGAGTATATGCCCTCTGAGTTCATACAGTGATTTTACCAGAAGGAGAAAAAAGGTAATGGCAAATGAGGAATATGATTCCAGTTGGGACAGTAAAGAAGATGTGTATGGAGAGGCTTTCGACAAGAAGTATAAGGAATGGGAGAAACGGTATTGGGTCAAGTGGTTGAGGGGAAACTTGACATTTCCGTTTCAGGCGGAACGTGTGGAAGACATGGACACAGACCCATTCGCCCCGGATGAGGTGAAGCAGAGAAATCCATTCCCGGTAGCTTGTCTGGTGAAAGTTGCAGGCATTGCAGATTACGACTGTGATGTAGAATTCGAGGGCGTGATTGTTGAAGTAAGGAGCGGCAGGAGAAAGGGGTACTTGCCACTTCAAGATTTGGAAGTTCGTCCCAAGAATGATCCTAACTACTGGCCTGTAAGAGAATTTGTCGTCTGGTACGCCAACAGATAATAATCTGAAAAAGAAAATCTAATATGACAAAACACAAGCATAGAAATAAGGGATCAGACAAGAGGTCAAAAGATAAATCTCAAAAAACACGACATTATTTTTTCTTAAATCCATACAAGGATTGTGCTTTCACTCGATGTCCCAAATGCGAAACAAAAACAAAACTTCGCAAGTTCCCATTGGTAATACATATTGAGCCACAGCAACTTTTTATTTTGAACAAAAAATGTAAATACTGCACAAGTTGCGATCTGATAATTGCAAAGAAGTCTGAATTAGAGTCATTAATGAGTTGTAAGTTTGAAGAAGTCAATCCGTCAATTGTAGGAAATGCATATTTCGTATTTGGAACACTGAATCGAAGTGACTGGCAACAACACAGCAAAACTCCGACAGATTCAGGCACAGCAATAGATCAAGTATCTGTATTCAAAGATGCCTGGAACTTCGAAATGGTTCCTGGAGGGTGGTATTAGTTTTTGCTTTTGAAAACTCCACACACCCCTCACAATTGTCCATGATGAAATATAATCTAAAAACTATTGAGGAGGAGACCAATAACAATTCTTTTGTTTATCTCCAGCACATCCTACTCTATAATACTACTTAAGAATCATACTATCGATGTCTGGCGTCAATTATAATTTCCCTTCAACGACAGTTATTTTTACCGTTACTTCATAACACTTACCTTAGCTTATAGCCGTTAGAGGGTGCCCCCCATGGGGGGCAGGATTTTGGATACTACTTGT
>JBARPZ010000109.1:0-5433 GCA_049643445.1 Sedimentisphaerales bacterium | reverse complement strand
CCGGCAGCGACAGGATTTACACTATCACCTATCAGTCAGTCGATGACTGCGGAAATACCACCGTTCGCAGCGCAACCGTCAGCATTCCACATGACTTTAGGGTTTTAGCGAGAATTGCTGCTCGATGGCTTTGGACAAACCGGGCAGGCAGGATTCCCGAAGACCTTAACGGTGACGGGATTGTGAATCTCGCGGACTTTGCCAGATTTGCAGAAAACTGGATAAGATAGTCTATTGCAGGGTCGTCAAAAGGCCTCAGGCAGAATCTTTCTTGCGGCGTCACGGAGAAAGTTTGAAATCTGCCGTTCGGAGTTCATCCCAAGAATTGTTCTGGCCAGGTTGTTACAATCCTCTATTGTAACGGAGCGAATAATCTGCTTTATCTCCGGTATCATCGGGGGCGCCAGTGACATCGTTCTAATTCCCATTCCCAGCAGCAGCATAATGTATTCCGGCTCAGAAGCCATCTCTCCACAAACACTGACATCAATCTGTGCTTTGTGCGCATCCTGAATAACCATCCTGATAAGGCGCAGGACGGCAGGGTCCGATGCTGAGTATAATGTAGAAACCAATTCATTGCCCCTGTCAACGGCGAGAGTATATTGAATAAGGTCGTTTGTTCCGATACTTAGAAAATCGGCGTCTCGTGCAAGTGTGGAAGCCGTCAAAGCCGCCGACGGCGTCTCAACCATAATGCCTACCTGAATGTTCTTATTGTACGCTATAGACTCTTCATCAAGGTCTTCCATAACGTCACGCAAAAGCATCCTTGCCTGCTTCATTTCCTGTAGATTGCTGATTAACGGAAACATAACCTTGACATCGCCGAGAACGGACGCTCGCAAAATTGCGTGCAACTGCCTTTTGAACATGGTAAGGTTCTGCAGGCAAAATCTGATGGACCTCAGCCCCAAAAACGGATTCGGTTCAGGAGCAAAACGTTTGCTCTGAGTATACTTATCGGCGCCAAGGTCCATAGTCCTTATTGTGACAGGCCGATGCTTGAAAAAGCCAACGGTCTCGGCATAGGCCTCGTAATGCTCCTGTTCCGTAGGCTCGCTTTTTCGGTTTAGGTACAAGAACTCAGTACGGTACAAGCCTATGCCCTCTCCTCCTTTTTGCAAAACCATCTCGGCCTCGTCGGGAAACTCAATATTGCCCAACAAAGTAATCTTTGTGCCGTCGCGTGTTATGGCCGGCTTTGCCCTTATCTCATCAAGTCTATGCCCAAGCTGTGCAAACTCCTGGGAATACTCTTCATACTGCTTGATTGTCGCCTCATCCGGATTAACAATGACGATACCCCGATTGCCGTCTATAATGATGGTATCTCCGCCGCTGACGCATTCTGTAAGGTCTTCCAGCGCCACGACCGCAGGGATACCCAAAGACCGTGCAACAATAGCGGTATGACTGGTTCTTCCGCCCGCATCGGTGGCCATGCCTTTGACAAATTCTCTGTTAAAGCCGGCGGTTTGTGTAGGACTCAATTCGCGGGCAACAACCACAACCTCCTCTGTCAGATGCTCAACATCCTCACGCCTGCCGCCAAGAAGCTGTCTGAGCAGTCTCCTTTCGATATCGTAAATATCGGCCGCCCGCTCGCTGATGTAAACATCTTTTACCTTGGCAAAATGTGATGCAATCTCGCGCAGCGTCACAGAAACCGCGTACTCGGCCGTTACCAGCTTCGAATCGACCAAATCAGTTATTCGCTTTCGCAGGCTCCTGTCGTGGAGAAAACGCAGATGCACAGCAAAAATATCTTTTATCTTGCCTCCGCCGGTATCATCCTGTGCCGCTTCAAATTCGGTTAACTGGGCAATAGCATCTTTGAAGGCATTCCTTATGCGCTGAACCTCCGCCATTCGCTGCTGAGGCATAATTGAACGCCGAGGAATTCGGTAATCCTCGGAATCGATAATCAGCAACTTGGCAATAGAAATGCCCGGCGAGACAGCTATTCCTTTTTTTATCTCCATTGCACAATTCTCGTATTTAGTAAAATGCGAAACTCGAATATCGAGATTTGCATTTCATCTTTTGAGCTATCTCACTATTGGTTCAGGTCTTTTGCCTTACTTTTTCGATTTTTCTTTTTTGGTGTCGGCTCATCGAAATGCTTTTCTTCCACAAGCTCTCTCAAAGCATCGATTGCTCCTTTAGCATCTGCGCCTTCAGCTTTAATTTTCAGTTTGGTGCCGCAAGTTGCGGCAAGCATACTCATCTGCATAATACTCTTTCCATCAACAGTATTCTCATCATTGCTGACGCTAATATCGCTGTCAAACTGACTTGCAACATCTACAAACTGCATAGCGGGGCGCATATGGAGTCCCTCTGCGTTTTTAATCTCAACCGATATTTCGCACATTACCTTTTCCGTTGAATCCTGCCCTGTCTGCATATTCAGGCCCGGTCTCCCACCTTATATCCATAACGTTAACATTACTTAAACTGCGGATTTTCATCTGCCTCTCGCAGAAGTCCTTCAATCTTTTCAGCCGTTTCTGACTGCCTGAGAAACTTACGGAACTTCTCCTGCTGTAAAAGCTTGAAAACATGTTCCATCGTTTGTAAATGTCTGTCGGGATTGTCCATCGGGCTAATTATTAGTATCACCGAATAGACCGGTTGTTTGTCAAGAGAAGAAAAATCAATGCCGGCACTGCTGCACCCTACCGCGGCGACTACATCTTTCACTGCCTGGTGTTTGACATGAGGGACTGCAATGCCTTTACCCATTCCGGTACTTGCTTCTTTCTCTCTTTTAATCATCGCCTTGATAATGGCTTCACAGTTACCTTTTCCGAGCTGCCCGGCTTTATCAAGTGCCGAAACAAGCTCAGCTATAGCACCGTTACAGTCTGTGGCTTTTAGCTCTGGAATTAACGCCTTAAAACAGACAAAATCTGCAAATCCCATCTTATCCTGCCCAAAATCATCCCATTAGTCGGTCTACCTGACCAACTCAAAAATCCAAAACAACCATCATAAGTTCACAAGCTATCAATGCTTTTTGAGTCCGGGACCTTATGTTTCTAAGTTCTGCTCTACACCACCAGCGTGTTTGTTGTCCCGTTCTTTGCCCTTTTTTCTGCGGATCTGTCGTTCAAGCTTGTGGACAGCCAAATCAATACACTTGTAAGCATCATCACCTGTTTCGGTAACAACGAAGACCTTGCTGTGTTCGCCCCTTGCAATTATCTCTACGCTGGTATTGCCGCCTTGGCTGCCGTCGATAATTACCTCAACCTGATTGATACTATTGTAGTACTTGGGAAGCTTGGAAGTCTTTTCCTCTGCGTGTTTTCTAATAGCTTCCGTTATGTCAATATGTTTGCCAGTGATAGTAAAAAGCAAAATCGTTCTCCTTAACTAAATTCCGACAAAATCCGTTTTTATTCTTCTTTATTTTCCGCCTCAGCCTTGGGTAAAGCGGCTGTGTGATTTATCGCCTCAGACTTCGACAAAATAGCTGCTCGCTCGCTGCCTGGCGCTATAACGCCGGCGCTGACTGTAAATCTAAGGGCCTCTTCAATCGTCATATTCAGCTCTATTGTCTGCTTTTTCGGCACCATTATAACAAAACCGGTAAATGGCGTTGGTGAAGTGGGTATAAGAACAGTAAGAAATTCCTTTTTGACGTTGTCAACAACTCTCTGAATTCCTGAGCCTGTAACAAAACCAATCGACCATATACCCTTTCGCGGATACTCAACCGCAACAACCCTTGAGAACATCTTTTTCTGCTCTTCCTGGGTAAGCAAAAAGTCGGTGATTTGCTTTATATAAGGGTAAACCCTCCTTAAAAACGGCGTGTTCATTATGAAGTTTTCGACCATTCTCCAGAGGCTTCTGCCTACGACACTTGCCAGCAAAGCACCCACTAAGCAAACTATAAGCACAGCAATAAGAAAACTCCCTGCAGATTTTGCGACTTCCCACCAGTCTTCGTCCAATTTGTTAACAAAGGCGGCGGGGGCAATTTTCATCATCAACCATTCCAGACCATCTTTTAAGTGGCTGCCGAGATTGGCCTGGATAAATTGGTAGCCCAAAACGAATATCCAGATGGTCAGGATGGTCGGTAATAATACCGCCAGACCACGGAAAAAATAGGTTCTTAGGCGTCTTGTAATTTTCATATTCTTAACACTGAATTCCCTGCTGTTATCAACCTGTTAACCCCTGTTCTATCGAAGCTCCTAAAAAACGCACCTTATACAGAGCACCGTATTTTAATCTACGGACTTCTTAGAGTCAACAAAAAAGTCTTTCCGGTCTTGAAGGCTGTTTTTGGGGTCCTCCGGCAGATGTGCACCAACCAAATGTATTACGGCCCCCGGTAAAGAGGCGAGCATCCATACGGCCCGCTGACAGAGCGCCAGAGCAAAGGCAGCCTCCTCGGCAACACCAGCAAACATAGAAAACAAATAAGTAAGCATACCCTCAACCACCACCGCACCGCCGATACTCACAGGCAACGCCCCCAAGACCCAGGTGAGCGTAAAGAAAACGTAGTAATATTTGACGCCGGCCTGAATTCCCATATTGCGACCAAGAAGCCAGAAAGCCGTGATTGTGAGCATCTGCAGGAAAACCGTCAATCCAAACGCGAGCAGAATTGTGAGGGGCTTTTTACAGTAAATGACAATCGCATCCCTGAACTTAACAATTACTTTCAAGCCGGCCTGCCGGATATATGAGCAGACCTTTAGCAGCATCGAGCGGCTCCCCTTGTGCAGCAAGAGTACGCCTAAGATTACGATAATAATGACAACCGCCCAGAAAAAGACGGTTTTGTATTGGCCAATAGAGCTTACAAAGCCGCCGGTGCCGCTGGAAGTTATTTCAAGGCCCTTGCCTCGTAAAAAGAGCAAGTAGAAGAAAACAGCAATTATCAATGTGCTTGACAACCCGATTACCCTGTCAACGAACACACTGAGGACCGCCTCGAATTTTTTATCGGTGTGCTTTGTAACATACACCGCCCGCACTATATCACCGCCCATTGAGCCGGGCATAAAATTATTGTAAAACCACCCCAAAAAATAAAGTCTGACGGCAGCCCAAAACCTTATAAAGATAGATTGTGACCTCAGAAGCAGCCACCAACGCAATCCCACTATCACCTGGGATATAATAAAGACACCGAGAACAAGTGCAAAAACCCCCAGGTTTATGCTGCGAAAAGTATCTGCTAAATTGTCCCACCCCACTTCCCGTCTGACCCAAAAAATCCCCCAAATAATCCCACAGACAACTACTGCTATGCGGATGAACAGGAATATACTTCTGGATTTCTTTGGTTCCTTCTCGTTAGGCAACCTCTAATCCCCAATAAAACACTTGTTTTCGCAGATAATAACGTGTAAATTGACAATTGGCAACTGAATATTAAAAACGAAGATAATAGTCAATGGAGCA
>JBARPZ010000108.1:0-10071 GCA_049643445.1 Sedimentisphaerales bacterium | reverse complement strand
TCTATATGAGACGCATATCAAGATGCTTTACTCCAAGAGCGGACTGTACATACTCATGGAGGCCGAGGATCGTACGCTCACCGCCAAGATGAACGAGGACTTTCTCGATTTGTGGAACGAAGATGTGTTTGAGTTTTTCTTATGGCCGGATGAGCGGTACCCGGTATATTTCGAATACGAGATTTCACCACTAGGTTTTGAGCTGCCGATTCTCATACCCAATTTCGACGGCGAATTCCTCGGATGGCGGCCTTGGCACTACGAGGGAAAACGAAAAACACAGAAGGCCACCACGGTTGTGGGCGGCTCTAAGCAGTCAGGTGCCAACATTACGGGTTGGAAAGCCGAGGTGTTTGTTCCCTACGATCTGCTCAAGCCTCTACAAAACGTTCCACCGAAACCTCAAACTCGATGGCGGGCCAATTTCTATCGGGTCGACTACGATGATGGCAAGACCACAAGTTGGGATTGGTCCCGGGTCGGATCGAGTTTTCATGAGTTTGTGAAATTCGGCACCATTATTTTCGAATAGAAATGTTATGACGGTTAAGATAATTCACTGTGCTCTCTGTTTTTGGCGGTTGACTTGGAATTGCAGAAAATCAGACCTATTGGACTCTATCAAGTGATCCCAATATTAAAGTGAGCGCAAGAGACTATACCCCAAGACACTCTTCTCCTGAGTCGGAAATTGTTCAAATTCTTCGCCAAAACCATGTCTCTAAAATGTCTCCACAGATTCTGATTTTGTCTGAATCGAGTCCAAAAGCGGCGTTGACAGCCGGGTCCCATGCAAACGAATGGCGTGAACCTGGTCAGGCGGGGAACCGAGCAGCCATAAGCGTCAGTCCTTTGTGCTGTGGAACAACCCGGCTTGAGTTGGCTGTGATAGCAAACTCACCAAAATCGATTCGAAGAAAAGTGCGCGGCCTTTTTCGACAAAATGGCAAAAGAACAAACGAGTTCACCACCACCCTGATATGGAACGACCGTTGGCGAGTCAAAGCATCGGGCGTTCCAAGTTTTACGGGCAAGCCGAGCAACAAGAGAGTGGTGGGCAAAAAAAGAACATGAGTTGGTGTTTACCCTGTCTTGTATGCCCCTTGTCAAGCTTTCCGTTTTCTTTTCACTTCACTTCACTGACCGGAATCATCGGTGCCGTCCTGACTACGATCTGATTGCCATCCTTTGCCTGGTCTGTTGCTTGGTACATAAACCATTTTTTCTTTTGCCGGTCAAGGTAAACCACCGTGTGGCGGTAACGCGACGGGAACATGTGGTATTTCTCAATCGGGTCACTAAGCTTTTCTGGCGAATTCACATTCGCTCTCCGGACCTCGATATAGTTTCTGTCAAAGCCACACACGACAAAGATCGCGATTTTGTCGTTGCTTATGAAAATAGGGTCGCATCCGCCTATAATCTGTCCTTTGGTTAGCGCGGCTCGTGTGTTTGTCATTTTCTCTGGCGAGGATCCCGTAGCGACTCCCAGCTTCCATGCACCTACACTGCCCTTTGCCACGTAATATACGTGATACTTCCCATTTGCGTAGTAGGCCCCCAATGGGAAAATCTCATCCCCGTATCCCCACACGGAACGATCGTTCCACGATAGAACGTAGCCATGATCCTTGAACTTCTTTGCGTCACGGGATTGCGCAAGTGCAACATTGCAGTGTACTTCCTCTGTCAAAGCGTTCCCTGCCCATATAGCGCCATAATACAGAAGTGTGTCACCGTTTTTGTCGATCGTCCCACCTGCGGAAAAGACGCCTTCCTCGACATTCTTAGCCGGTTGGTGAGTAACAATGGGGTTGCCGCTGTACTTCGTAAAGTGAATGCCGTCTCTGCTGGTGGCCACGCCAAGCGCGCGGTTCTTAGGCCCCCCGTCTGTCGAACGATTGCCGTTGGCCCCTACATAGTACAGATAGAAAACCTCGTTTTTCTTTACGATTGTACAGGGGCTGACCTGACCGTAAAATCGTGTATCCCAGGAGCCGGATCTACCGCTTTTAATAACTACTCCATGCTCAGTCCAATCTGACTGTTTAGGAATCCTCACCTCTGACAAACTGGTTCCGAGAACCGCGCCAGCAAATGCAAGAATTCCTACTGTAGCCAAGGCCATAAAACTCTTGCTTTTCATCGGGGCAGTCTTCACAAAGAGTGCCCTGAGAAATCCGTAACTGTTTGAACAATGCGTACTAATTGGAATTTCCTACTTCAGAATCTACCCCTTACGGTGCAAAAACTCATCCAAGCTTAAATCTTTGCTATTTATAATGTTACTATTAAGAACTTCGTCCGTGATTTGCACTGTACGCGTTCTTAGCCGTCGTCAGGCTGATCCCAAAGACGGTAAGGATCGTCAAGCCGCCTCATCTCAGACAGCAGCAAAGCTTCCATCTCCGCTAACTTATCAGCGTATCTCGGATCATCAGCCAGGTTAACCTGGTTAGCCTTTGGCGTATTTGCGGTCAGATTTATCATCTTCGCCTCATGGTGTTCTTTAAGCAGTTCGTCGGGATTCTCTTTCAGGTTGAACAGCTGAGTCTGACGAACCTTGCCCTCAAGAACGTCATACTTGATCAATTTCCAGTCACCCTTGCGAACCGATCGCATCCCCGGCTTGGTCCCCCCCGAATACACACCGTACAGAACATCGCGAATCGTGTCCCGCTTACCCTTAAGCACCCCGCGAAAACTCCTGCTCTCAACCGTCCCAGGAGCCTCAATCCCCACCAGATCGCAAATGGTACCAAGCACATCCAGCAGATATATATTACCCTGCACCCTCGACCCAGCCTTAATGCCAGGCCCCTTCACAATAAACGGCACTCGCCACGTATGCTCATACAGATTCTGCTTGCCCTGTAAACCATGCCTCCCGATCGCGATCCCGTGGTCAGCCGTATAAAAGATGTAAGTATTCTCAAGCTCGCCCATCTCCTCAAGCTTCTTTAACACCCGCCCGACCTGAATATCGATATTCTCACTGCAAGCAAACTCACGTCCTAATTCATTACCGATAGTACGTTCGTCTCGCCTCTCCCAAACACCGCTGACGTTAACCTCATCTCGCAGCCCGGGATGCCCATGATGAAACGGATGCGCATCAAGATAGTTCACAGGCATCACAGGCTGTTTAGGATTTGCCGCTGGAAGAGAATTCTTGTCAGTGTGATTTACAGCACCGTACTTGGCAAGCAGATCAACCTTACCATTACGCGGATCATGCGGATGTGAAAAACCGTAATAGATCATAAATGGTTTGCTGTCCTTGTTTGCCTGCCTCTCGTCAAGATAGTTGAGCACCTGCTCACCGTGCCACGCGCTGCCCGTCTCATCGGTCCCACCGCGCTTACTGCTCTCACGCCGAACCGTAAACTTCGCGTTAGCCGCCGCATAGCTGTTCCCCTTCTTGCAGGTTCGCATAGTCGCATAGCCCGCCCGGGTAAATATTGCGCCCATAGTGTTCTCAGCCAGATCAACAGGCACCATCGCGGGATTGCCAGCGTTGGGATTCTTACCCGGCAGATGCCACACCGTGCGTCCGCACATAACCATGTGACGCGACGGTGTACACACTGCACCCGACCACGAACCCATGTGATAAGCTCCGTCAAAAACCATCCCCTTCTTCGCAAGTTCATCCAGCACAGGCGTATCCAACACCGAACCACGATCATAAATCTTCAAGTCAAACGGCGACTGGTCATCAGCAATAATAAACAGGACATTGGGCCTCTTACCATTCAAATCATCACCTGAACCTTTTTGAGATGAAACACAGCACCCTGGCAAATTCAATAACGCTAAACCAACTCCAAGATTTTTAAGAAATACTCGTCTGTTCATTTTATGATCCTTAGAAACATACTTTTTAATTATCTATCTGAGGTTTCCAGTTTGGGATACCTTGATCCATTTTTTGTTTGTCGAACTGCTCACGGAATGGTTTGCCGGTATCCAGTGAAGCGTCTTCGTTAACCATCATGGGCCTTACTTCATCCCACCATGCCTCATATGCTTTCAGCATCTTAGCAACGATTTCAGGATTTTCGTTGGCAACATTCTTTTGCTGCCCCGGATCTGTTTTGATGTTATACAACTCGTTTGTTCCGACAAGTCGCCACTTCTCACTCCGAACGGCAAAACTTTTATATTTTGCTTTATCAGGTTCAGTATTTCCTTGGCCCCATCTACCCGGAGCATTCTTCTTGTTCCATCGGCCAGTATGAAAAAAGGTATACCTGTCTTTCCACTTAGATTTTGGATTGTCGATCAAGGGCTTCAAGCTTCGACCGTCAATGTCCAGCCCATGAGGAATTATAGCGCCGGCAATTTCCGCCAGTGTCGGGAACATATCATAGTGCCGCGTTAGACGGTTCACGTCTACTCCTGCCTTGATCTTGCCGGGCTGTCTGAAAAACAGCGGCACCTTAGTTCCACCTTCGTTTACAGAGCCTTTCTTTCCTTTCATACCGTAGTTAAAAGTGCCCGCAGAGGACCCATTGTCAGTCATAAAAATGAGCAGTGTATTTTTGGAAAGATCCCATTCGTCAAGTTTCTTCATCAGCAGTCCCATGTTCTCGTCGATGTTAGTGATCATACCGTAAAATGCCGCGGATTTTTCGCTGCATTTGTCTTGGTACATTGCTTTGTATTTATCAGAGACTTTAAATGGCCCATGAGGTGCGTTTGTCGATATATAGGCAAAAAATGGTTTGTCCTTGCACTGCTTGATCCACGTCAGTGCCTGCTGAAAGAATACATCTGTGCAATATCCTTTTGTTTGAACAAAGTTGTTATTGTGTTTAATGATCGGATCGAAATAATCTGTGCCCTCAACTGCTCCTTGTGTGCCGGCATAATTCTGTCCGATACCTCCGGCGCCGTGAATAAAAACCTCGTCAAATCCGCGTCTGTCAGGCTGATAATCATCATCGTCACCAAGATGCCATTTTCCGAAGATACCGGTGGTATAACCCGTTGTTTTCAATACCTCCGCAACGGTGGTCGAGCTAAGGGCCATGCGTTCACGTTCCAGAATGGTATGTGTCACACCGTTTTTAAATGGTGCTCGCCCACTCATCAGCGCCGACCGGGTAGGCGCACATGTAGGACTCACATGAAAGTCGGTAAACCGTGTACTCTGTGAATATAACTTATCAAGGTTGGGGGTCTTCAAAAAAGGATGCCCGTGACAGGCAAGGTCGCCATATCCTTGATCATCTGTCATTACCAAAACAATGTTCGGTCTGCTTTCCTTTGAACTCTCAATGAAAGAGTTGACTTTGCCGTCAGCATAACCGGTAAGTGCAATAGAACCTGCAGTTAGCGCACAGTTTTTTAAAAAACATCTTCGATTAATCATATATTCCTTTCTGTTTTTAGCGTTGTGTTACACATCTGCGGTCCACCTTAGGTGTACTCTTCTAAAAAAGAATTATCTGGGATTATCTATTTACACGTTAAAAAACATTACTCAGTCCTATTGCTGCTAATTATTCTACCAAATTCACCTTGAACCGCTAAGATTTTTTGTATCTAAAACAAATTATGATGATCTTCTCGAATACTCGGATTACTATCTTTCGCACTGATTGTAGTAGTCAAGCGTCCATCGGACACCAACTAAGCGAAATTAAGCGATGATCTGAACACAGCGGGCGATAGCCGCGTCCCTCGGCATGTCCCTGATTTCCCTCCAGACAGCATAAGCAGCTCGTGCGGTGCAAATAATATTCTGACAGAAATTCTTTTGCGACATTGACTTAAGGTTGCTGTGGATGAAAGTGATTGCCTATTTGAGGCGGATATCGTAGCGTGTCCTGACTATGAAACAGGGAATATGGATTACGCTGGTCACTTGTTTGGCCTATTGCATCGACAAGGAACTCTACAAAGCGATTGACTACTTACGAGAACAGGTACGAGTTCTACTGGAACATCAAGAAAAACAGGGCAAGCGTATTCGGCTAAACAATAGCCAGCGGATGAGGGTCGCGGCCAAGGCAAAGCGGCTCAGCCGAAAGATGTTAGAGCAATGCACGGAGTTATTTACGCCCGACACTATCATGCGGTGGTTTCGGGAGCTCGTTGCTCAGAAGTATGATGGATCTGAGAACCGAACGTCTCCGGGTCGACCCCAAATAGGGCAAGAGATTGTCAATCTCGTGATTCAATTCAAGAAAGAAAACCCTCGTTGGGGATACAAGAAGATCAGAGATCAAATCGTTTATCTGGGTCATGAAATCAGTAAGTCCAGCGTAAAGAATATCTTAATCGAAAACGGTTATGATCCCGAACCTGATCTGACGGTTCGATCAACCTGGCATGAATTCATCAAGAGTCATTGGGACGTATTAGCTGCTTGTGATTTCTTCACCATTGAGCTTCTTGTGAGCCGCAGACTAATCCGCTGCACAGTTTTCTTTGTAATGGAGCTTGCCACACGAAAGGTCTTTTTTGCTCCTATTAAGCTTCAGCCGGATGGAGAGTACATGAAACAAGTAGCCCGAATCTTAGCAGATTATGGAGGCTTTCTACGAGGAAAGCGGTATCTGATTCATGACCGGGATCCTTTGTACAACACGACAGGATTCCATGATATTCTGAGAACCTCTGGAATAGAGCCAGTAAAACTTCCGGCTCGAAGTCCAGATTTGAATTGCTATGCCGAACGCTTTGTCAAATCCGTCAAATTCGAATGTTTGAATCATTTGATTTTGTCATCCATTCGGCAGCTTGAATATGCCCTTGATCAGTACTGTGAGTATTATCATCACGAACGGATTCATCAATCGCTGGACAGGATCATTGAGCCCAAACATCCCATCGACGAGACGGCTGAGATTGTCTGTGTTGAACGGCTGGGAGGCCTGCTGAAGTCGTATCACAGATTGGCCGCTTGAGAATCACACCCATGCGGTACCATAACAAGTAGTAAGGGCATTCTTTCGGCGAATCTAGAGACATAGTCTCATTCTCTTCAGGTGAGAAGCAGCATTAGGTCGTGATTGCAGCCTCACCATTACTGCATTTTTCAGTCTTAACTTTTGAAAGAGCAGTAAGTTATTCACGGATGGATATTTGCACCGTACGGGCTCGTGTTTTCAATCCAGTCCCCGTCTTTTGAGCAAGGCATCAACTTTGGGTTCAGATCCTCTGAATTTAATATATTGGCCCATCATATCGTTGCTTCCCATTGATAGAACATTCTTTCTGAATGAAGCAGCCAGCTCTTTGTTGAACAGATCGGTCTCCTTAAATGCCCGAAAGGCATCGGCATCAAGGACGGCGGCCCATATATAACTGTAATACCCGGAAGAATATCCTCCGCTGGAAAATATGTGGCCAAAATTTGTGCTTTGATAGCGAGGTTCGATCTCGGAGATTAATCCAATCTTGTCCATTGACTCTTTTTCAAATACTGCAGCATCGCGTTCGGACGTATTTGTGAGCATATGCCAGTCCATGTCCAGGAAAGAGGCGGCCAGATACTCAACCGTCATAAAGCCCTGATTGAAGTGTCTGGCGTTCTGAAGCTTGTTGATAAGCTCCTGCGGGATAGGTTTGCCGGTTTCATAATGAAGCGCATAGGTTTTCAGCACGGCGGGATCTCTTGCCCAGTTTTCCATTATCTGCGAGGGAAGCTCTACAAAATCTCTGGGCACTCTTCTCGATCCTCTGTAAACAGTATTTCCGAACAGGCTGTTCAATCCATGGCCTAATTCATGAAACAGTGTTTCGACTTCATCCATGCTTATCAGGGATGGCTTGTCCGCCGTGGGCTTTGCAAAATTTCCAACATTGTATACTAATGGCGTAATGAAGTTACCTCCGATATTAGACTGTCTTCTAAACGAACTGGACCAGGCGCCGCTTCTCTTGCCATCACGCGGGTAGTAGTCAGAGTAGAAGATACCAATGTGTGTCCCATCAGCTTCGAGAACTTCAAATACTTCAACGTCCGGATGATAGATCTGAATATCATGCCTTTTGACAAATCTTATGCCGTAGAGTTTCTCGGCAACGTCAAAGGCGCCTTTGCGAACATTCTCCATCTTGAAATAAGGACGAAGCATAGCATCATCAAGTGCGTATTTCTGCTTTTTCACCTTTTCTGCATAGTACCACCAATCCCAGGCCTGCAGTTTAAGGTCGTGGCCTTCCCTGTCGATGATTGCCTGCATGTCCGCAACTTCCATTTTCGCTCTTTTGATCGCGGGCTTCCAAAGGTCGTTCAGGAATGCGCAAACATTCTCGGGCTTCTTAGCCATATTTCTTTCAAGGACGTAATCAGCGTGCGTATCATAGCCCAGCAGATTCGCCCTACTGACTCTTAGGGAGGCAATCCTTGATATCAACTTCTTGTTGTCAAATTCGTCGTTATTATTGCCGCGATTGACATATGCCTTGAAAACGATCTTTCGCAGCTCGCGTTTGCTCGAATTCATTAGAAAGGGAATAAAACTCGGTTTCTGAAGTGTAAACACCCATTTGCCCGGTATACCTCTTTCTTCTGCCATCTCCGCAGCCGCCTGAATAACCTCATCAGGCAAACCGGCAAGATCCTCATCTTTGTCTATCACCAGTCCGATGGCATTGGTTTGTTTCAGATGGTTCTGCCTGAATTCAACATAGAGCTTACTAAGTTCTTCATTTATTCTTCTCAACTTCTCCTTGTCTCCATCATTTAGATTAGCTCCGCTCCTGACAAAACCCAGATAATAGTTCTCCAGCAATGTATCTTGTTCCGGGGTAAGCCCAAGACGATCCTTCTCTTCATATATCTGTTTTATTCTTGTGAAGAGTGCTTTGTTCAGCTTGATGTCGTCATTGTGTTTAGCTCGCAGTGGCGCGACTTCTCTTGATATGCTCTGCAACTTATCATTGGTGTTAGCACCGTTGAGACAACTGAACACCGCGCTTACTCTTTCAAGCAGCTCTCCACTTTCTTCCAATGCTTCAAAGGTATTCTCAAAAGTGGGCTCTTCTCTGTTTCCTGCAATTGCCTCAACCTCCGCTTTCTCTGCTTGCATTGCTTCCAGAAATGCGGGCATAAAATGCTCGCTTTTGATTCCATCAAATGGAGGCGTCCCCAAAGGTGTCTCCCACTTCTGTAACAGTGTATTTTCCGGTTGAACACTGCAGCCGATAATAAGAATAGACAAAGTAAGTAAGTACACAGCTTCTTTCATCTTTTTCATCCTTTAGTTTGACCTGAGATTCCCATTTCAGGCGGATTCAACTCCTAAGTGCAGCTGAGCCTTCCTCAAAACACTTCGCCGCGAATGCTGCTGGGGCCATATAGCCTAGGCTGCTGTGCGGCCGATAGTGATTATAATCCATCCACCAGTGATCCGCAACTTATCTAAGTTCATCAATATATGGTGGTATTCGGTGGGCCTGGGTAATTGATAGGCCTCATCGGCCCAACAAAATAAAGTAAAAAAAAGAAAGACGGGCAAGCACGGTCTTTGTTTCTCAAGCTGTAGCAGTTTCCACCCACCCTCCGAAAAAAGGGTGGTTAAAGTATATTTACCGCGGGCCGGGTGGTAGGTGTTTGATGAGATATCGTGTCATGAGCATTCGCAGGTGTATCGCTGTGCCTCTACCTTCGCGAAGCCCATGGTTGCGATTGGGATATGCCATGTAGTCAAACTGTTTGCCAAGCTCGATGAGGCGATCTACTAGCCCTTCGGTAATCTGAAGATGGGTGTTGGTCTCGCCCGTACCGTGAATGACCAGCAGATCTCCCTTCAAGCCCTCGGCGAAGTTGATCGGGGCGGACCGGCGGTATCCTTCCGGATTTGACTCGGGGGTCTCCATGTAAATCTCCTGGAACCACGCATTGTAGAGATGTGGCTGTGGCTTGGGCGCAACGGCAATCCCCAGGTGATAGACATCCGGCTTACGAAACATCGCGTTAAGGGTGTTCGAGCCACCGCCGCTCCAACCCCAGATACCGACCCGGGACAAATCGACGTAGGAACGTGTGCGGCCCAGCTCCTTCAGAGCCGCCGCCTGCTCTTCGGTGGAGAGTGGGCCAAGGCTGCCGAACAC
>JBARPZ010000107.1:0-4046 GCA_049643445.1 Sedimentisphaerales bacterium | reverse complement strand
CACTACTGTCCCATTATAAGTCGAATAATAACAATTGGTTATGAAACCCAAGAGTTTGGTTTTGCAAAACATTTTTCGTAAGTACTTGTGTAATATGGACTTTCTCGAAAAGTACAATGCTGAGAATTTGCAAGATTTCGCCCAAACTCAGTTCGATTTCCAGTTCTTTCTTGACGATTGCGACCAGAACGTAAACGCTGATGGCAATCCAGATTTGAGTCTTCACCGCGTTCTCGCTGGTGCCAAAAAATGTTTTGATTCGAAGGTATTGTTTGATCCACTTGAAAAAGATTTCTATCCGCCAGCGGCATTTGTAGAGTTGAGCAATTGTCAAGGCTGGCAGAGTAAAATTGTTCGTTAGGAATATAAACTTTTTGTCTGTTTCGATGTCGAAGTAACCGATCCGTCGAAGAATAGCAGGATAATCCTGCGAAGCATAAAAGCCGTTGAGCCTTATCGTTTGGTCGCATCGAAGACCAGTTGTCTTCTCGACCTTGCGATAGTAAAGACGGCGGTAATCGAAATTGGTTTTGGCTCTTGTAACAAAAGTTGAAAGGGTTTGGGTAAAGGTAAAAAGACGAGCAAAGTCGAGATAGCCGCGATCCATAACATAAATGGCACCGGGTTCTAAAACAAGATCGTCGAGGATATTTACATCGTGGACTTTTCCATCTGTAATGCGGATAAACGTCGGTATAGAGCCTTTTAAGTCCATCAGTGTATGTACCTTGACAGCGGCTTTGTGTTTGCGAAATTTCGCCCATGGAAACAGTGACAGACATAAATCGATGGTTGTTGAATCTAAAGCATAGACTTCTCGATTCAGTTGAATGCCGAAGTTTTCGTTGGCGTAAAGTTTTCGGGCTTTGTTTATTAAAATCTGTGCGAAGTCCGCGTATATTCTCCAGTCTCGTTTTTCGTTCGCATTCGCCAAGGTGTTGCGTGACACGTTTCCGCGAATACCGCAATGGTAAAGCTTGGATTGCATTGCCCGCAGGCATGTCTCGATGTCCCGAAGACTCTGCCGATATGTTATCTGAGCAAAAGCCATGCACAGATACTGATCGAAACATGAAAAAGTCTTTGTTCGATAGTTGCCTCTGTGTCGTCGGACGCACCTGTCGAATTGATGTCTCGGTAGAAAGTCTATTAGTTGCGAGAAAACAATTCGTCCGGTATACATTGGCCAGCCCTTTCCTGTTCTTGGTAAAGGTTTTTTGGCCAAAGTCTATATCTGAGTTCAAGTCGACAACAACCATTTTTTATCGTAACTTATTTATCTTATTTATCTTACAACACTTGACTTATAAGTTAATGGGACAGTAGTGAGGCAAACACTATAGATTGTCATTTGTCAAGCAGTAAGGTTGGAATTTTCATTTGCGGCGTAATATTTTTGCTAAATCCTTTTTTCTAAAACCAAGGGCCGATTATGGCTGCATCCAATAAATCTTGTAAGCAGAGGTTGTCTGAGTTTAACAAGCCGAAAAATGTTGCAATAATCAAGTGGAAAGAGTAAGATAGCGTGTTTAATAATTCGTGTTTATGTAGATGTGCTTTCTGAGGAGGCATCCGCTAAAACTGTTCAACATGGAACGTTTATTATAAACCGGAGACAATATGGGTAAGGTCACGTTAAAAACAGTATTAGTTATAGTATTGGTTTTTCTTTCAAATGTCACGGTTAACGGTGAACCTGATAAACGAAGAGGAACGCAACTTTTCTACCGTATGACAGGGGCTCAAAATAATGCCCCTGTTTTGCCTAAGACACGTTCTGTCTGGACACAGGACAAACTTTGTGAAATCGGCAATACGGGCATGGCGGATGAAGGATACACCGAGTATCCTTTTTGCTTTGGTTTGATGGATTTTAGCTTCGTCGAGCGTTATTCAATTTATCCCAGATTTGTATCAGGAGCACAGGCCGATGAAAATATCGTCAACACAGCGGACATGGTAATAGACCATGTATATCAGCCTGATGGGTGCGTGTGGGGATTCTCAGGACGGGAGTTTGTGCAGACTTTTACCGCAACCGGGGATGAACTGGTAAGCATTACGCTGCTTGTCGCCTCCGAGCCTGCGACATTCAGGGCGGCCTTGATTGAAGGCGGTGCTGTGGGCAAACAGATCGGGCCTACCAAGACTTTCTATTCGGGTCATTCTATGGAATGGGGAACAACGAGATGGACGGCAGGTCAGGCAAAGTTGGTTGGCGGCAGGACTTATGGCATTAAGATGTGGCGAGAAGATGGTGGCAACTGGATGCCGTATCTGCACTCTTTGGGCAATGTGTATGATGGAGGACTGCTTTATGTTGACGGCAAGGCGAGAGCCGGGACGGACATGTCCATCTGGATAGTCGAGGAACCAAAGGACCTTAAACGCGGGCTGGTCGTCGGAGCCGACGAAGAAGGCTGGGTATACAACAATGACAGTGTCAGGTTCATTCCAAGAACCCCAAATATCAAGATGATATGGCTGAATGTTTCGCCTATCACGATGGAACCACCGACCGCTCATAACTGTTGTGATCTTGTGATTCGTGTGTGGGATCAAAAGGGCAAGCTGGTTGCAGGCCCTAAAAGAAGTCTTGCGTGCGGGCCCAAAAACGGTCCACATCCGGCACCATTTATCTTTGCATCGGATGAATTTCCGGTCAATGTCGGCCAAGTCTATCGTATAAACGCATACGCCGTGCCGCATAAAGCACCTCTTCCAAAAGATGAAGACATCAGGTTGATTCAGCCTGCAGATTTTAATTTGCGAGTTTATGGAGAACCTCAACCCGGGGGGCTTCCGGCGATATATAATTTAAAGGTCGATTTTCCAGAGGACAATACATTGAAACTTTCCTGGTCAGACACTTTCGAGGCCCCTGCTCGAGTAATAATCCAGGGAGATGGCATGAAAGGTGCCAGCAATAAGACAAAGCACGTCGACCTTGAGAAAAACACTACACAGGCTTTGATAAATATCTGGCCGGGCCATACCTACGAGTTTAAGATTATTTCGACAGGTCCCACCGGTCTTGTATGGAGGACGCCTGTTTACCAGGTAAGAGCACCTCGCAAAGATGAAATCAAGGCTATCTTTCAAGCGGCTGCTCCAAATCCAAAACAGTTTATTAATCTTGCACCTCCCAGAATAGCAATAGGAGTGGAGGCTGAACCGATTCGTTATGAGAAGTCCGTGAAAGTTGTAAACAATGATTTTGAGGAAGGCATAAAGGGCTGGAAAGCAACACCTTCCGGGATACTCAACGCACATGATGTCGGCTGGACGAGTAAATCGGTGGCGAAGAGACATGGTATCAATACCAAATGGGGTGACAAAATTGCAGGTATGACGCATACTGCCGGACGGAAACGAGAACAGGTTTTTGAGAAAAGTACACTGACGCAAAAAATCACTACGACACGCGGCAATGTCTATCTTCTGGCGGCGATGGTTCGTACGCACATTAAGAACGGCCCTGTCACAGACAAACGTCTCAGGGGCGACGTGCGGGTTCGGCTCTTTGCAGATCCTAAAGGTAGTACGGATTATGAAGGGATTAATTCAACACAATCATACTGGACGGACAACAAATGGATGAGATTCGAGCACCGATGGATCGCAGAGGAAGACAAATCAACTATAGGTTTAGGATTCTTTAGATGGCGTGATCATGATTTTGCAGGGGCTTATGTAGACCATGTGCATGTTTATGACCTCGGTCCTTCGCCTGTTGTTTCCGAAGCACCACGGGCCAGATCGAAAAAAGCATACTCTGTTGTTCTGATTGACTATCAAGTTGAGTCCGATGACAAAGTCGAGGCTTACCTGAAAGCCCCGCCCGGATACGTCATTACAGGACTGGGGAGCCGGGCACACTATGATAATATCACTACTATGTGGTTGAAGGTCCAACCGATCCTGCCGGATGGCACTTTAGGTGAAGCTGAAGAGCTAAGGCATGGATGGGAACCCGATGCGCATCTCGAAGCAAAGGTGGAATTACCTGCAGGATATGTTGCCACCGGTTTTGGTGCAGGCATTGC
>JBARPZ010000106.1:0-5180 GCA_049643445.1 Sedimentisphaerales bacterium | reverse complement strand
ATTCGCCGATTAACGGCAAGGTCAAAGAAATCGGGCTTCGGTCGCACGCAATTTTAGGACGAAGCCAGGCCATCGTTATAGAGGCATACGAGCACACTCCCACGAGAAGGTCTTTCTTCAAATTAGAGGAAATATTCGATGAAAAAAATTATTCCATGGAAAAGATATGTGACGCGGTGCGGGAGGCGGGTATCGTGGGTATGGGTGGCGCGGGGTTTCCGACGCGTGTGAAGATAGAGCCGAATCCGCGGCTTCCGAAAGATACCCTGATTATCAACGGGTGCGAGTGTGAGCCTTATATTACGTGTGATTATCGCATCATGTTAGAGTGGACAAAACAAATCATCGCGGGCGTCCGACTTGCCCAGAGGGCGTCGGAGTGCTCCAGGGTGTTTATCTGTATTGAAGACAACAAGCCGAAGGCGATAGAGGCGATGAATGAAGCGGTGGAGAGTTCCGGTAAGGGTTTCCAAGTTGTCCCCATCAAGACAAAATATCCCCAAGGGGGCGAACGACAACTTATCAATGCGCTTCTTAAGAGGCATGTCCCCACGGGGGGCATTCCACCGATGATAGGCTTGGTTGTTCTTAACGTGGCGACGGCTGCGGCGATTGCGGAAGCGGTGGTGGGTGATTTGCCTCTGACCCACCGGGTAGTAACTGTTACGGGTGAAGGGGTGGCGCGGCCGGGCAATTTTTATGTCCCGATAGGGACATCGATTGCCGAGCTTATCGAATTCAGCGGCGGGTTGAAAGAAGATGCGGTGCGTGTCGTTCTGGGCGGGCCGATGATGGGGATAGCCATTGCGGACTTGACAAAGCCCATTACCAAAACCGGCGGAGCCATAACGGTTTTGACGGAAAAACAAATCGGCGCAGCAAAATTTGCCGGGCGTCAAACGCCGTGTCTTAGGTGTGGCAGGTGCCTGGAGGTCTGTCCGGAACATCTGAATCCAACGAAGATTGCGCACGCCGTGAAACATAACCTTCTCGATGTTGCGGAAAGCTATTATATTAATGCCTGTATTGAGTGCGGGAGCTGCAGCTACGTCTGCCCGGCGAATATCGAAGTGAGCGGTCACATCAGGACAGGGAAGATGCTGCTTGCGCGTCAAAAGAAAAAGATACCGGAGTAAAAAGAGTAAATGTGTGAATGAGTATGTGATAACAAACATTTGTGCATTAGTGTGTGTATGAGATGGACGAAAAGCGATTTGAGAATATAACGGTTTCACCGGCTCCTCATATCAGCCGGCCTGTCTGGACCTACCAGGTGATGATAGATGTCATCATCGGTCTGGTTCCGGCGATGGCGGCAGCGGGGTATTATTTCCGCATACACGCCCTTATTTTAATCGTTACTTGTGTTATTTCATGCGTGCTAACAGAATGGGTGTGCAATCTAATCCTCAAGAGACCGAATTCACTCGGTGACTTCAGCGCGGTTGTTACGGGGATAATCCTTGCATTGTCGCTACCACCCGGGCTGCCAGTTTGGGCGGCGGTCATAGGCAGCGTTTTTTCAATAGCAATCGGGAAAATGGTGTTCGGGGGGCTGGGTTCGAATATCTTTAATCCTGCGATGGTGGGCAGGACATTTCTGACGGCCTGCTTCGGGATGCTTATGACGACGTGGATGGTGCCGGCGACAATCGATTCGAATATGCCAAAAATCGCGCCGGAAAATATGATGCATGCGAAGACACAGGCGACGCCGTTAGGCTGGAGTAAAATAGCAATTAAAGACAAAAACGGAGCCAGGCTGTTTAATGAAGAACAATTTAAAGCGACTGTTGTAGGTGAGGTTGGGGGCTGTCTTGGCGAGACGAGTGCGATTGCCTTATTGATAGGCGGCCTTTATCTTTTGATACGGCGAACGATTAACTTTCATATACCGCTGGCGGTGTTACTGTCTGCCTTTATTTTTGGCTCTATCGCCTACCTGATAGACTCTGATGCGTATATGGAGCCATTGTTTCATTTGACGAGCGGTGGAATGCTGCTGTGCGTTTTCTTTATTGCAACCGACCCTGTTACGGCGCCTTTGACTCGGAGGGGAATGTGGATTTTCGGTGCAGGGGTAGGGACAATAACAATGCTCATAAGAATAGTCGGAGCGTATCCGGAAGGTGTTATGTTTTCGGTTCTGCTTATGAACGCGGTGACGCCTTTGATAGACAGACTTTGCAAGCGTGTACCGGCAGGAGGAAAGCCCGGTGTCTAAGATAAAATATTTTATCCAACAAAGCTGGCTGCTGATTGTATCGTCGTTCTGCTTCGGTCTGTTGCTGGCGATAGCGAACGCAGCATGGTCGCCGAGGATTGAACAGAACCGCATCAACAAGCTGAACGCCCTTGCTGGCCGTCTGATTCCTGAAGCGAAGGATTTCGTCCCTCTGGAAAAGCTGGACGTCGTGATTGAAGTTACGTCCCTTAAAGGGGACAAGAAAAAGGCCGACGTTTACAAGGCGATGGCGGGAGAGGAATGTTTCGGCTGGACCTTTAATGCGGTCGGGCCAGGTTTTCAGGACAAAATCGAGCTGATTATTGCGGTAGATAAGGATTTTAAGACCATAGCGGGTTTTGACGTACTGGCCAGCAATGAATCGCCTGGCACCGGCGACAAAATCAAAGAAAAAGATTTTCGGAAACAATTCGAGGACAAATCCGCAGTAAAACTTGAACTTATCCAGTCAGGCGAAGTGAAGGACAATAAAATTCTCGCGATAAGCGGGGCTACTATAAGCAGCGAAGCTGTCGTCAAGATAATCAATCATTATATGAAAGAAGTCAAAGAAGAAATGCAAAGGAAGGGCCTGTTGGGTGATGACTCAGAATAGTGAAAGCACGGCCGGGATTTATAAGGAAACGCTGCTGGCAGGACTATGGCGTGAGAATCCTGTGTTTCGGTTACTGCTGGGGATGTGTCCGACATTAGCGGTGACGGCAGCGGTCAAGCCGGCTTTGACAATGGGGCTGAGCGTTATCTTTGTTCTGGTATGCAGCAACATCGTGGTCAGTCTGATGCGGAATCTCCTCAAGCCGCACCTGCGGATCCTCATGTTTACGCTGACGATAGCCACTTTTGTTACGATAGCGGATTTGTTTTTGAAGGCATTCCAGCCTGTAATGAGTGAAACGTTAGGGCCTTATGTGCCGTTGATTATAGTGAACTGTATTATCATCTGCCGAGCTGAGGCATGCGCCAGTAAAAATAGCCTTTTTGTAAGTATTATCGATGCAGTTGGAATGGGAGTCGGCTTTACACTTACACTGTGCGTTTTGGCGGGTATCAGGGAGTTATTGTCTACAGGGATGATATTCGAGGCGAAAGTGATGCCCGAGTGGTTTGTGCCGTGGGCTGCGATGAGCATGCCTGTGGGAGCGTTTATAACTTTAGGGCTGCTTCTTGGACTTGTGAACAAGCTGACGAAAGGTAAATCTTAACAGGAAAGATCTATGAGTACACTTAATACACTGCTTTTGGGATTTATATCCATCGTTTTGATTAATAACCTCGTTTTTACGAAGTTTCTGGGGATATGTCCCTATCTTGGGGTTTCGGGGCGAATCGATATGGCTTTCGGGATGGGGATGGCGGTGACGTTTGTCGTTACGCTGAGCGGGACGCTGACGTGGCTGATTGACCATTTGATTTTGATACCAACGGGCCTGGAAGTTACGCGATACGTGTGCTATATCCTGGTTATTGCCGGTGCCGTCCAGCTTGTGGAAATGTATGTGCGAAAATTTTTCCCGAGCCTGTACGAGAGCTTTGGGATATTTCTGCCGCTGATAACAACGAACTGTGCGATCTTAGGGCTGTGTTTGTTTATAAACCTGTGGGGCATTGACAATTTGCTGGAAGCCGTGGTACTCAGTTTCGGAGCGGGCATCGGGTTTACAATGGCGATCTGCATTATGGCGGGTATCCGGGAGAATCTGAATATGGCTGATGTTCCGGAGAGCCTAAAGGGCGCACCGATTACATTGATTACCGCGGGTCTGCTGACACTGGCCTTTATGGGTTTTGCGGGAATGATACGATGACAAAGTTCGTAGTTATGAGTTCATAGTTCATAGATTACGAACAACGGACAAACAACAATGGACTACCTGGAATTATGGAGTAATGCGTGGCCGGCCGGGCTGACGATGCTTGGCCTGGGCAGCGGATTTGCGGTCGTGCTTTTGATCGCAAGCATTAAGCTGAAGGTGGAGATTGACCCGAAAATCGAGCAAATCCACAAGGCGCTGCCCAATGTTGACTGCGGCGCGTGTGGCTTTGCGGGCTGCGGGCAATATGCGAAAGCGGTTTCGGGTAATCCTGAATTACTGGGGAAATGCGCACCGGGGGGGCCGGAGACAGCAGCTAAAATCGCACAGATACTGAACCTGCAAATCAGCGATTCGGGGCTCGCGGAAAGGCCGATAATTTACTGCCGGGCGCATACGGCCGACAAGACTTTATATGGAAAATACAAGGGGATAGCATCCTGTACAGCGGCCAACGCACTGGCGAACGTGCAGGCGTGTAAATTCGGGTGCCTTGGCTTCGGTGACTGCACTATGGCGTGCCAGTTCGATGCCCTTAAGATGGTTGAGGGGCTGGCTACTGTTGACTATGAGAAATGCACGGGGTGCGGGGCGTGCTCACGAACCTGTCCACGCAACCTGATTGAAATGGTCCCGTTCTCGCAGGACAATATGATGACGGTGGCGTGCAGCAGTAAAGAGGTAGGCAAGAGCACACGCGGGATGTGCAAGGTCGGTTGTATCGGCTGCGGCGTTTGTGTGAAAAAGAGCGAGCAATTCGTCGTCGAGGACAACTTAGCAAGACTGTCTTACGGTAAATATGAGCCGAGCGAGGAAACGGAAGAGGCCTTTAATAAATGTCCGACGGGTGTCATCATCTACGTCGGTAAATCCGCTCCGCCCCCCCGTCAACCGGCAAAAAAACCAGCCGCTGCAAAAACGTAAATTAGCATACTCAGTGCCCCGCCGGTCACATAAAATAAAAGGGCTGCGAGGTCATGCCTCACAGCCCCTGAATTGTGTGCCGAGCATGTTCTGCAACTTGGAGGTGTAAGTCCTCTACACAACCTGATGGAGGTGAAGTGTTAGCAAAGCGCAAGAGCGTTGCCGTGAGGCAGGGTTCCAAGGAAGCGTGTAGCAAAGCC
>JBARPZ010000105.1:0-13174 GCA_049643445.1 Sedimentisphaerales bacterium | reverse complement strand
CTTGGTAAAGGTTTTTTGGCCAAAGTCTATATCTGAGTTCAAGTCGACAACAACCATTTTTTATCGTAACTTATTTATCTTATTTATCTTACAACACTTGACTTATAAGTTAATGGGACAGTAGTGGGGCTAAATATTTGTTGAGTCAGAGTGGTGCGAAAAATCGCACCCTACATAGCTGCCATTTCAGTTGTAAAACTACAATAAGCCGTTCTTGAAAAGGCACTTACAAATTGTGAAAAAAATCGACTTTTTTTTTGAGATTTTTGTTGCATTATAGTGCATATTGTGATATATTACTGCATATTAGTGAGGATATTACATTATGCAGTTAATGTCGATAGAAGATTTGGCGGTTTATCTTGGTGATTCGAAACGCACTATTTACAAATACATCGCCAGCGGCGATTGTCCGCCGTATATCCGGATAAGCGCCAAAAACATTAAATTTGACCGGGCCGATGTCGATGCCTGGCTGGAATCCAAAAAGGTCTTTCCGAGACCGGGAGGTAAAAAAATGAGCGATCTTACAACGTTACCCTGGACGCCCCGTGCAAAACGCGTAATGAAGGAGTCTAAAAAAGCAGCACGGCAGTATAAGTCAGATTATGCAGGAACTGGACACATCCTGTTAGGCATTGTAGAAGTTAAGGAGTGCCTCGGCGCAGTGATACTGAGAAACCTCAAGATCGATAAGGAAAAGATTCGAGAGGTGTACGAGCAACTGCACAAGGATCCAAATGTAGAAGTTGAATCCAAGACAACCAGTGACAAACAAAACTTAACAGATATCGCGCAGAAAGCAATTCAGTGTGCAACTGAGGAAGCGATCCGATTAGGACATGAGTACGTTGGTGCCGAACATTTACTGGCGGGATTATTGCTTGTCGGTGATGGCTGGGGCCATCGGATTTTGACAGGGCTTGGCGTAACTCTTGAACAGATACGCACAGAAACCGCAAAACTAGTTGTCTGCCAACCGGTCCAAACAGAATAATTGTTGGGTTGTTCAGTACAATAACACTGACACCTAAAACGCAAGGAAAGGAGTAAGAAGTAAGGAACGGTTGGACGGTTTGATCCCCGTTTAATGCAGGGTGTATTTTCTGGGTCCCCGC
The DNA here is from genome assembly GCA_049643445.1 of Sedimentisphaerales bacterium. Lineage (GTDB taxonomy): Bacteria > Planctomycetota > Phycisphaerae > Sedimentisphaerales > Anaerobacaceae > CS2-K091. The sequence goes on along the minus strand of JBARPZ010000105.1, from coordinate 12,056 downwards.
TTTCGCGGGGATGCGGAGAAGGGAAAAGGGAGAAGTAAGAAACGGTTTGACGGTTTAACGGTTTAACGGTTTAACGGAGAAATAGTCGATGGTATTTAGTTTTTGGTATTTAGAAGAAAGCCTCGGCTGAATTATGGTTTTTGCCCGTTTTTATGGTAAAACTCTGTTTTTTAGCCGATTGTGGCAGTGAGAGCCGCCGGAAATGACAGAAAATCCTTGCAATTTTAAGATGGATTTGATAGTTTAAGATAATCAAAAGCTTGGCGATGTTAGTAAGATGTGTATATGTGAAATCTCAGTTAGAAACTAATCTGCTTTTGTTAGCTGGATAATCGGCTTTTGTTTGGTGTTAAATTTCAGCAAGTAAGACTAAGGTACCTTGAAAAAGTTTTTAGACAATAACGTGTCATTGCGAGCGGAGCGAAGCAATCTCATTTGTGAAGATGATTAAGATTGCCATGGTTTGTAGAACAGGCCTTGCAATGACATGCCATACATAGTAAGTCAAACAGTGTCTAAAGGTAGCTTGGATTTCTAAAGTATATTGAGTAGGGGAGGTTATCAAAATTCTTAATCCTGTAATAATCTTGCTGCAAACCTTGGTGTCAGCCGGAACTATAGCTGACTCGGAGAAGGAAGAGTGACTCAATGAAACGTGAAAGACCTGCAAGATTGATGGTTATGGTTTTGGTGGCGGTGCTGACCGCAGGTATAGCTCACGTTGCTTCGGCGCAGGTTATTACCGATATAGAACGCCGCAACAGTTCCAACACCGCGCCACAAATCGCAGGTCCACTTGTGGAGGATGCCCTTGTTTTCGTGGACCGCACGCACATCTACGTGAACGTTCCTTCCTTTTTAGTTGGGATTGACTACGTTAAGGTTGCCAATGCCGACAAGAACAACCCGAACTATGAGTTAGACGTGACGGTGGGGGAGAATGCGACCCTTATGTTGTTCATAGACGACCGCGTCGGTGATGGCGACAATACGAACCCGCCCACCATTGGAAGCGGCGTTATGAACTGGGTCGCCGGTATGGGCTTTGTCGATACAGGTCTGCAGATCGACATCGATGAGTTACCGGCCTCGGACCCCGATATTGACCAGTACTTCTCGATCTATTCACTGGAGGTCCTGGCTGGTACCACGGTTACCCTCTTGGAACAGAACGACGGAACTGGCAGGAACATGTACGGCGTCGCAGCCATCCAGGGTACTCTCAACCTGCCGCCTGTAGTGGACGCCGGCGATGCTCGGATAATCGTCTGGCCGGAAAATGCGGTGCAGCTGGATGCGACCGTCACTGACGATGGGAAGCCGGTTTTTCCAGGCAAAGTGACGCTAATGTGGAGTGTACAAAGCAGCCCGAACGAATCAACGGTGCAGTTTGATCCAAACGAACTTATCAGGGACCCCTGTGCGACATTCGACAAAGCTGGAACCTACGTGCTGTGCGTTACAGCCAATGACAGCCTTCTGTCTGAGAGTGACTGCGTGACGATTACAGTCAAAGAACCAGACTGTCCAGTGGGTGATTTGAATAGGGACTGTCGAGTCGATAGGCAAGACCTGAAGGTTCTGACCGGGCAGTGGTTGAGCGATCCAGTCTGCTGGGGTTTCGGTTGTCCCGACCTGGATGCTGACGACCTCGTCAATCTGGTTGATTTTGCCTGGTTGGGTGAGAATTGGGCCGAGAAAGGCTCTGTGCTGGAGTCAACTAAGTTGAGAATAATACTGACCAAAAGCCCTTATTCCTTTACTATCACTGAGAAATCAAGTGGCCAGACGCTTCTTTACCAGCAAGAAACAAGGTTTATGCTGGGTGGCAGCGGTTACATCGCCGAGAGCGCCTACAACATAACGATAACAGCTTCCACCATGGATGCGGATATTGTTCTGGTGGGAACATCCGACACGGGGCACGTAAAATTTTCACTGGAGAGCCCTGAAATGGTCCAGGTGCTACTGAGCTGCAACGACGCCCCCCCCTCAAATATAAAGGAAGCATTTATTGACCAAGGTGAGCACTACTACGGGATATGGGAGTATCCCCGGGGAGGGCATATAGACAACCGTGGTGCCAACGCGGATTTACTCGGTTTCGGCGGCATGCCTCATACGAATTTTGCGAATGCCCGTGCGCCATTCTATGTGACATCCATGAAATACGCTATTTACGTCGATACAGTAGCTAAAGGTCATTATTCGATTGCTATAGATGGGAAGACCAGCTTTGATTTCGATGAGGAACAATTAACGTATTACGTGCTCTATGGCCCTTCCTATGCCAATATCTTCAACACATTTAACAATCTGGCCGGGCCGGCGTGGATGCCACCAGACTGGGCGTTTGATTCTATTTGGTGGAGGGATGACGACCACCAGGACCTTGGTCACTGGGACCTGGTTGAGAATAGGCTAATTGATAGTGCCCAGGATAATGTTGAGGCCACGGCCAATCATTTACAGTACTATCGGATTCCCACCTCGGCGATATGGATCGACCGGCCCTACACCAGTGGTAGCTGGGGCTGGGGCAATATGGACTTCAACCCTGCCAGCGACTGGTTCCCTGATGGGGTCCCGAACGGACAAGCGATGATAAATTACCTGGAAAACAAGGGCTATCATCTGCTTTTGTGGATAGCCAACCGCTGCGCAAATGAACTTTATACAGAAGGTTCGGCGCTGGATTATCTGTTCGGCGGTGACGGGTCTGCTGCTGATGTGCGCAGACCCGAGGTTTATGACTGGTTCAAAGACAAATTAGATACTTTTGTCAGTATGGGCGTAAGAGGTTACAAAGTTGACCGTGGTCACGAAGGTGAACAGCCGGACGCGGCCGAAAATGAGGTTGTATATCTGTTCCGTAAATTGGCGGCCGAGGGACAAATGGACCAGTGGCCCGGCGGCGATTACCTCATCCATGCCCGCAACTGCTATGACAAGAACAGAAGACATATCGGTGTCTGGAACGGGGACACCTACTCAGACTTCGGCGGCCTGGCCGTCTCCATCAAGAACGGTCTTCGCTCTGGGGCCATCAACTTCCCATACTATGGTTCAGATACCGGCGGATACATTTCAGATTATCCGAGTCAGGAGCTGTTTACGAGGTGGTTTCAGTTCAGTACCTACTGCACTATGATGGAGACTTTAATCGACCCTCACCGAACAGTGTGGTATGATGATGATTTTCCACATAACGCCGAGCCAAACCTTATCGACATCGCCCGCAAACAGTGCAGTGACCACCATGATTTGATTCCTTATACCAAATCGTGCATGTACACCGCGCACCAGACGGGCATGCCTGTGATGCGGCAGCTTATCTTTGCCTATCCCGACGACAGCAACCTCTACGATATGTGGGACGAATATATGTACGGCCCGGAGATTCTGGTCGCACCCGTAGTAACGGCGGGTGCTACGAGCCGGTCCGTATATCTGCCTGCCGGCAAATGGCTTGATTATAACAACAGGAGCACTGTATATACAGACACCACGACAATAACCGCTTCTGCTCCGCTTGACACTATACCTTTGTTTGTAAGAGCCGGAGCCGTCATACCGCGCGGTGATATTCTTCGTTCTAACAATAACTGGACACCTGGCTGGGCTCCGTACCTGAGAATAGAGTTCTTCCCATACGACAATACGGCTAATACGTTTGATTACTATACCGGCAGCAATGTACGACCGATTGCCTGCTCAATGCCAGACATCAGTAATGTAGATATCAGTTTCCTTGACTTGGGATACGGTGGTACCCTGGATATATATTGTAGAGCGTATACTAATGTTACAAAGAATGGCATTCCTTTGGTAGAAGGTTTGGACTTTACTTACGACCCGGTGAAAAACCTTATGACGATTCCGTTCAGTGGGCCAACGACAGTAGAGATAACAGGTGTTCAGAGCATATTTAATCCAGATTAGATTATTGTTGTAGAACAATATATGTTTTTGATAGTATAGGAATTTGTTCCAACCAGAGTACAAGAGTTTGGGAGGGGCAATATCCACCACAAGAACAATGGGAAAAGCTTCTAAAGGGTAAAAATGTAGGGGGGCCCTTTAATCCCCTCCATAGTGCCTTCGGCGAGTAAATGAGTGGAAGCGTAGATGGGCGGATGGAGAGCGAGAAATCCTAAATCCTAAGCTCTAAATCCTAAACAAATTCGAATTACCGAAATTAAAAGGTTCAAAATGGATTCCTGCTTTCGCAGGAATGACAGACTACCCGACATTGCCGGAGGCTAACAAAAAAAAATCCTCGCGTGGTTTTGACCCCCAGCGAAGCTGGGGGCTAATCGATATGGAAGCGACGAAAAACGTCGCGATTTTTTGGCGGCGTTTGGTTCCAGTAGAGAATCCTATTACCGGGAAATATGGTGTAGATACCAGCAGATGTGCTTGAAATAGAAGACGAGAATGATATAATAACTGATTCTTTATCCGTCTGAACTGCCTATTTCAATTCTATATAGGCAAATTTTTAGTTACGAGTCGGAATTAAATGAAGGAGGCAAAGATGGGATTGAATCGGCGTTATTTTCTTAAGCAATCGCTGGCCGGGGTAGCAGGACTGTTTGCTTTCAACAGCAAAAATGCTTTTGCAAAAACCAGTGATAAAGCAGTAAAGTGTAAAATTCGCACACTTACATCCGGTCCGAAACACCACTTTTTCGGGTATTACGGTATTTGTCCCTGGAATAAGTCGGGGAAATATGTGCTTTCGCTGGAAAGCGGGTTTGTGAACCATTTTCCGAGCCGGGAGGAACCGGCGGCAATCGGAGTGGTGGACAGCGAGAGCGGCAAATTCGAAAAGGTCACAGAAACAGGGGCGTGGAACCTGCAGCAGGGCGCGATGCTTCATTGGAACCCTTTGGACGATGATGAGATTATCTATAACGACCGAAAGAATAATCAAATCATCTCCGTAATAATGAACATCCAAAGCGGGAAGAAGCGAGCTCTTCCGGCGGCGATTAACGGATTAAGCCATGACGGTAAATACGCATTGAGCCTTTCCTACGGGCGGCTTGGGCGGCTGCGCAAAACGGTAGGCTACCAGGGACTCGATGACCCGAGCGCTAATTCAGCACATCCGGATAATGACGGTGTGTTCGTTATGGATATGCTCACAGGCAAACGGAGGCTTGCGGTTTCCATCCTGGATTTTTACAACCTTATTAAGGACAAGCACCCCGAACTCAAAGAACGACATATGTGGTGTAATCATACAGTTTTCAATAAGGGTGACAGCCGGTTTTTCTTTCTCGGGCGGTCCAGGGAAAGTGGCCGGCTGCAGACGGGGATGTTCAGCGCCAACCGCAACGGGTCGGAACTGCGGGAAGTTATCGGCTATGGCAGCCGCGTCTCGCACTTCGATTGGCGGAACGATAAGGAAATCATCGCAACGTTCAGGCACAAGGGCCGTTACAGCCATTACCTGTTCACCGACGGGGAAGGTGACTATAAAGCCATAGGTGACGGCTTTCTGGATTTCGACGGGCATTGCAGCTTCGCAGCCAACCAAAAGTGGCTTGTGACCGACAGAAAACGCGGACTCAAGCAGTCTCTGATTATCTTTAATGTAGAAACCAAACAAGGTCAAACGCTGACCACGTTAGATATGAAACTCAGGCGAAATATCTCCGGGGACCTGCGGTGCGATTTCCATCCCCGCTGGAACCGGGCTGGCGAGGCGATTTGCTTCGATGCCATCGACCAGAAGACCGGAGCCCGCCAAGTCCACATTGCATACTTAGATTTTTCCTGATTCATTTTGTCGCTGAAACGGTGGCCCAGTTAGAAAGTAAACGCCCGATCGGAGTCGAGGGCAGGCAAACGCCTTCGGCGTTTACTTTTCCCGGGCCAAAGACCCTCCTACGCGAGTATTCGAAGGCCAGCGATTTTTCTTTATTTATCTTTGGTAATCAGCTAAAATTATTGGTTCGGATTCTAAGATTAGTTTGTGAACCATTTTTGAACAGGGCAAATTATGAGAAGTGATACGGTGAAAAAAGGATTTCAGCGGGCACCGCACCGGGCGCTGCTTCATGCGTGCGGTCTCGGAGACGAAGATATTAATAAGCCGTTCATCGGCGTTGCCAACAGCTTCTGTGAGATAGTGCCGGGGCATGTCCACTTAGACAAAGTAGCCCGGGTTGTTAAGGATGCGGTTCGGAAGGCAGGTGGGGCGGCTTTTGAGTTTAATACCATAGCGGTCTGCGATGGCATTGCTATGGGCCATACGGGGATGAAATATTCTCTGGCTTCGCGCGAGATTATCGCGGATTCGGTTGAGACTATGGCACGGGCGCACTGTTTTGACGGCCTTGTTTGTATTCCCAACTGCGACAAAATCATACCGGGGATGTTGATGGCGGCGGTTCGCTTGAATATTCCGACGATTTTTGTATCCGGCGGGCCGATGGCGGCCGGGAAAACAAAGGATGGAAAAACGGTTGACCTTATCAGCGTATTCGAAGGCGTTGCCGAATTCAACGTCGATAAGATTGACGAAGAACAGTTGAAAGAGCTTGAACGTGCGAGCTGTCCGGGGCAGGGGAGCTGCTCGGGGATGTTTACGGCCAACTCGATGAACTGTCTGTGCGAGGCGATTGGGATGGCCCTGCCCGGCAATGGGACAATCCTGGCGGTTGATCCCAAGCGGCAGGAGCTTTACAAAGCAGCGGGCAAACAGATTATGTCGCTGATTGAAAAGGACGTCAAGCCGCTGGATATAATCAATGAAAAGTCTATGGATAATGCGCTCGTCCTGGATGTTGCGATGGGCGGCTCGACGAATACGGTCCTTCACACGTTGGCGGTGGCCAGTGAGGCCGGTATCAAATACGACCTTGAGCGCATCAATGCAATTTCAGCCAGATGTCCCAATATCTGCAAGGTGTCGCCTTCGAGCGTATTTCACTTAAAGGATGTTGATGCTGCCGGCGGTATAAGTGCGATACTGAAAGAAATCAGCAAGGCTCCGGACCTGTTGGATACCGATTGCCTGACAGTGACCGGAAAGACGCTGGGGGAAAATATAGCCGATGCAGAGATTAAAAATCCCGAGGTCATCCGTCCGCTCGATAATGCGTATTCGCAGTCCGGCGGCTTGGTTATTCTTACGGGTAATCTCGCTCCCAAGGGCAGCGTGGTCAAATCAGCCGGCGTTATGGAAGAGATGCTGACTCACAGCGGCCCGGCTGTAATTTTCGAGAGCCAGGAGGATGCCTGCGATGGTATTTTAGGAGGTAAGGTGAAAGAGGGCGATGTAGTTGTTATCCGGCATGAAGGGCCAAAAGGCGGGCCGGGTATGCAGGAGATGTTGAGCCCGACAAGTTACATTATGGGCGCCGGATTAGGTGAGTCGGTTGCGCTGATTACCGATGGCCGATTCAGCGGTGGGACAAGAGGTGCGTGCGTTGGTCATGTCAGTCCGGAAGCGGCGGTTGGCGGGCCCATAGGCCTGTTAAAAGATGGGGACATTATAGAAATCGATATCCCCAACAACGCTATAAACGTCAAGCTCTCTGATGAGGAATTGGCCGAGCGCAAAAAGGCGTGGAAGCCACCGAAGCCAAGAATAACGAAGGGCTGCCTTGCAAAGTACGCATCAATGGCCACCAGCGCCGACACCGGAGCCGTCTTGAAGTGGTAAATCATGGCGGGCAAAAAGAATACTACCTGGTATGTTGCGGGTCTGCATTTTGAGTGCATGGAGTGTGGCGGATGCTGCGCCGGTCCGGGTGAAGGTTATATCTGGGTCACCGGGCCGGAGATTAAAATAATCGCAGATTTTTTGAAGATGACGCCGGTCGAGCTTCGGCGTAAGTTCTTAAAGCGCGACGGTCTGCGAACAACGATTATCGAACACCCGGATACCAAAGATTGTATATTTCTGCAGGAAGTCAAGGGCCAAAAACGATGCGTGATTTATTCTGTTCGCCCGAACCAGTGCAGGGTTTGGCCTTTTTGGCCGATCAACCTGGCCAGTCCCAATTCCTGGAACGAGGCGGCCCGAAGATGCGGCGGCATCAATCGGGGAAGGCATTACAGTTTCGAGGAAATACACGAAATCAAGAGCAGGAAAAAATGGTGGCAGGATCCGAAGCAAAAAAAACAGCTCCTGAATAAAGTGGCTGAGGTTTATGACTGGCTGGATGAACAAATCCGTCTTACTGACGGCCTGGTCGGGAGGTGTGATGGCTGCGGCAGGTGTTGTGATTTCGAGGCTTTCGACCATCGCCTATTCGTTACGCCGCCGGAATTGATGTACTTAGCAGCAAATCCTGGGGGCGAAAACTTAAAATCGATGCCCGACAGCCGATGTCCCTATCATTTAATCTGCGAATGTACGGTTTATGAATATCGTTTCGCCGGCTGCAGGATTTTTTCATGTAAGGCGGATGGGGATTTTCAGAGCAGATTGAGCGAGTCGGCCCTGAAGAAATTCAAGTCGATTTGTATAGAATTTGAAATTCCCTATCGCTATAGCGACCTTGCGAGTGCGTTGAATAGTTTTGCCGGCCCTTAATATTTGTCAATCGGCAGTGGGATGTTGTCCTGTGGGTCACAAAGATTGATATATTTTACGCCGGTTACCCCGCCTAAAAGTGAGCCGTGTTTCCTGTAATATTCATACAGCTTGGCCAGTTTCTGTTCATCGGTAGATTCCAGATGCTGCTGCCATGTGTCGACTTCGGCCCCCCAGATAATTTCGGTATTGTCGTTTGTGTAGAGTACAATGTGTGGGAAGCGGCTGTTTGCACGACCCTTGAAATTGCTCATGTCGATACTGGCGATGTCATAAAGCAGCGGTTTCTCAGGGGTGAGGATTTTGTCCATTCTCTCGAGATGCGCCAATATGGCAACAGCGGCAGCCAGGTCGTCGCGCTGCCACACTATGCCCAACGGTGGTGTTTTTATTATTAACGGCAGGCCTTCCACCCTTACAATATGTAGATTCGGTAACAGGACGAAATCGAGCACAACCATGTCAGAGTCGACGTAAAATTTGTTCAGACTTGATTTAACCTGAGCCAGCGGCCTTCGCCACCTTCCCGTGATTTGGATACTATCGTGTGTGGATTGCACTGTTACTTCATCGAGCCATGCCGTTGTCTGTGCAAGATTTTTCTGAACGAGGCGGGCGGCTTCTTCGCTGGGTATTAAATCTCCCCGGGGCGCGGCGGCGGCGTAAATCTTTGTTTTGAGCGTTTCATTGACCCATGGGGGGACATCTATCAGTTTCAGTGTTGATGCTTCTTCCCAGATAGAGACGTTGTTTTTGACGTAATTGTCCAGCGATATAAAGCCTTCCCACAGGACAAATACGAAGCCGATTCCCATTGCGGCAGAAACACAGGCCACGGCAAAAACTTTGAGAATGCGCATCAAGCTCGGATAATAGTTTGTCTTTCGCCTGCTCTTTCTTTTTGAGGTTCGGCCCTTAAAGGACATTCTCTTGGTCATGCTTTTTTTTGTTTTTTTTCTTTTTGCCACTATAATCTCGTATCCGGCTTCACGTGCGGCTATTGGCGAGTGACGAATATGCAGCCTCGATTATTTTTGTGCAGAGGTCACTCATTGAAAGCCCTGTTTTTGCCGCTGCCATTGGCAAAAGAGAATGGCTTGTAAATCCCGGGATGGTATTTACCTCCAGGACGTAAGGCGTCCCATCGTTACTGAGGATAAAATCAGCCCTTGCAAAATGCCGGCAGCCGAGCGTGTTGAAACAATCGACCGCGGCAGCCGCAATTTTTTCGACCAGCGCCACATCTTCGATTGTATCGAAAAGATACTGCGTTTGTTCGTCGATGTATTTTGCCTCGTAGTCGTAAAAGCCGGTTTTTGTTTTAATTTCGATAATCGGCAGCGGAAGCTTTCCAAGTATTCCGACGGTTATTTCTCTTCCGTCAATATATTCTTCAATCATACAATCGCCGAATGTTTTCAGGCACCGTCGGGCATCGGCTAATGCCGACTTCGGGTCGTCGACAATGGTGACACCAACAGTGCTTCCCTGCCTGATTGGCTTGACTACAAGCCTGTCACCGAGGAGGGGCAGCTCTTTGGCAAGCTCTTTTGCGTCCGTTCGGTCATCGAACGTAATGGATTTTGGTGTTATGACGCCTGCTTTTACAAAGGCCTTTTTGCTTTCCATCTTGCCAAATGCCAGTCTGCTTGCCGTCGGCCCGCTGCCCGTATAGAGAAGTGATTTGTCTTCGAGTATCTTCTGGAGCCGGCCGTCTTCTCCGAATTTGCCGTGCAGTGCGATAAAGAAGACATCGATACTGTCATCTTCGAGTATGTCCATCTTGTCCGGGCTGATATCGGAGGTTATTACATTGAAGGCGGCCTGTTTAAGGGCATCGGCAACGCAGGTTCCGCTTTGGATACTGATGTCCCGCTCTTCGCCGATGCCGCCCATAAGCACGGCTATTTTTAGCCTGCTTTGGACTATCGGCGATTGAGAGTTTGCTGAAGATTCGATGGCCATTTTATCGTATTTCGTATCCTGCTGCATATTGTACGTGTCTCGATATGCGAATCACGAACAACGAATTTAACTCCAGATTTCGATTTCAAGTTCCAGTTCGGTGTCGAAATGCTCTTTTACCCTCTCTTTTATTGCTTCTGTGAGCCTCATAACGTCTCGGCTTTTGCAGCCCTTTTGAGCGATTATGAAATTTGCGTGTTTTTCACTGACGGCAGCGCCTCCGATTTGCAGTCCCTTTAGACCGGCCCTGTCAATCAAGGCTCCTGCTGAAACTCCTCTTGGGTTTTTGAATATGCAGCCGGAGTTTTTTGAGTTTAGCGGCTGGCTGTTCTTTTTAAAGATCCAGATTTCTTTGACCGTTCGCATGATTTGCTCAGGGTCACCGGGGACTAATTTTAGCTGAGCGCTGAGAATGAATTTTGCTGTGATGTTTGTCCCGCGGTAGTCGAACATCAGCTCGGGTTTGCTCTTTTCAAACACATTTCCCTGGTTGTCCATTAGAGTGACCGTCTCTACCGCGGCGCCGATATCGCCGAAGTTGCCTCCGGCGTTCATTTTTACCGCACCTCCGATTGAACCGGGTATGCCCGTGAGGGCTTCGATACCGGAAAGACCCTTTTGAACGCAACTTAAAACCAGCTTGCTCAAATCCGCGCCGGCCCATGCGGTGACCAACTCGCCTTCAATTTGTGTCTGTTTGAATTGGTCTGCTTCAAGGGTTATGACGGCCGCCCTGAGTCCGTCGTCACCGATTAAAAGGTTGGAGCCGAAGCCAATGACATAAATCCTGATATTGTTTTCATTGCACCGCCGGACAACTTCTTTAAGTTGTTCTATGCTCTGGGGCTTTATAAAATAATCAGCGGGCCCGCCTAAACCGTACCATGTGTGATTGGCCAACGGATAGTCGGTTTCAACTATTTTGTCTAAGTCGCTGAAGATATTCATCTGCAACCTTCCAAATATCACCTGCTCCCATAGTAACGACCAAATCGCCTGCGGTTACATTTTTCGTTAAATAATCGCAAATGGGGCCGAAACCATCGATAAATACCGCATCTGTACCGTTTTGGCGAATTTTTTCAACCAGAATCTGCGAATTAACGTCTTTTTTTGCCGCCAGCGAGTCCCTGACGAAATAAATTTCCGGCATAATAGTTACATCGGCAAGCTTGAAGCTTTCTGAAAAGTCATTAAGTAAAAATCTTGTTCTGCTGTATTGGTGCGGCTGAAAAATGCAGAAGATTCTTTTCGGCTCGTACCTTTGGCTTATTGCCGCCAGTGAAGCCCTGATTTCTGTTGGGTGGTGGGCGTAATCGTCGAGTACGGTGATTTGTCCGACCTGTCCTTTCAGCATTAGCCGACGGTCGATACCGGTAAAATTAGGCAGGAGGGCGAGTATCTGGGACGCGTCCAGTCCGATATTTATCGTTACAGCCACTACCGCAAGGGCGTTTAGGATGTTGTGGGTGCCGGGCAGAGAGTTTCGAGCGGGCCCTAACAATTTGCCATTGTGGTAAACATCAAAGGTATAGAA
>JBARPZ010000104.1:0-3961 GCA_049643445.1 Sedimentisphaerales bacterium | reverse complement strand
GATGTTTTGCAGAATCCCTGCCCGCCAGGCATGAGCCCACATGTGCAGACGCACGTATTCTTTACCTGAATGCGGCAGACGTTTGCCCACCGCATGTTCCGGTACATGTCCGCCTCGTGTGAACCATTGATACAAATAGCTGGGTGACCAACCACGAAACCGCTCATACCAGATGCCGTTATCAAAATTGCCGTTCTTTATCAGGTTGGGGCCTACCGTACCGGATTTTTCAGACTGCACAGTCGGTGAGGCCGGCCTTTCTGGAAATTCCGGTCTTTGGTATTCACGAAAATCACCTTCACAGGTCCAGATAGTCGTAGGTCCCTGGATAGGCTTCATGGGTAGTCCTTTGGGCAGCAGGTATCGATCCAGGCGCAAATGGTCTTTATAGACCCACAGCGTCATAGCATCACAGTCGCCGTAATGACCGGGATATATGCCGGCAGCAGTGATATAAGTAATACCATCCCGTTGCTCATAACAATAGTGATGATGGTCACCCGACAATACCAACTTAACATTATGGCGTCCTTTCAGTCCATCGAAGTACCTGGCCAGGTCGTTCACTTCATGCTTGTGATGTAGAACAATGGAAACGGAGCTATCGTCCGGCTGTACGATAAGATTGCGAATCCACTCTTTCTGCTCATTGGTGTAAAAAGCATCGCAAACAATAAAGCGAATTCCACCTCTTTTGAAGACATAATGATAGGGTGGCTCCGGATGCTGCCAATGTGCAGGTTTCTTATTGGCGGTGATTTGCCATGCGGGATGGTTGATTATCTCAGGGTTCCAGATTGGCCAGAGAGGACCACTGACATCTTCAGGCACACGAGAGTGATAGTATCCAGGACCTTGAGCTTTAAGACCAGTATCTAATCGGTAGATGCCTTGTGTGGCAGCCTTGCGCAAGTGGTATTTTAGCAAGCCATTTTGTAAATCGTGATTGCCAGGCGCCAGATGAAATTCGATAGGGGGTGTCTCGACACGCTGCAAATCAACGGCATCCTTCCATGCACAACGATTGGCCCATTCGAACCTCGCATCGCCCGTATGAATCACTATTTTGGGTTTATTGGCGCTGAGACGGGCAAGCAACGTAGTAATCCATTCGCAGTCCGGCGTTTGGGTATCTGTAATCCAGGCTATGTTCCACAGCGGTTTTTCATCCTGGATTTCTGACTGGGCATGGGCTGCTAAGCAGAAGCCCAAGGCGCATACCGTTAGGATTGTTGCTCTTGGTAACAATCGAGGACACCGTTTCATGCCCAAATCCTCCTTAATCGGAATTTGTCACATTGCTCGACAACTTTACGAAGTATTTTGAGTCAGGGCGACCGCCGATGCAATTGCAAAATTTGCAGTATGCGTGATACTGACGCTTATATGCTTAATCTTAAGCCCGTCAGCAAGTTTTTTGACCTCGCCGTCCAGAGTAACTTCCGGCTGACCCACAGCATTGTTCACTACCTCAATATCCGTCCAGGCGATCTTGCCACGCCAGCCTGTCCCCATCAGTTTGAGAATAGCTTCCTTTGCTGCAAAACGCCCGGCTAATTTCTCTACCCTGTCCTTATTCGCATCGGCATAAGCCTGTTCGGCGGCAGTAAAGACCCTGTTAACAAAACGCCGGCCGTGACGCTTTATCATCTCTTCTATTCGTGGACAATCTACAAGGTCTATACCATGTGCTATAATTTCCATCCGTCAATCCTGTTGGACTCAAGACATCGGTCTCTGGTCGTTTATTCTTTGCTCATCAAGTAAATTTTTTGCAGGCAGAACTCTGTAAATTCGTTGCTTAGTTCATGTTCTGCCTGCCGGATAAGTTTGGCCCGAATCTTGTCTTGAGCCTGCTTGCGGCGGTCAGAGATAATTTTGGCTTCTACCTCTTTTTGCACTTTCTCAAACGGCTCATAGCCCTTCGAGTGTTTCTCTTCCAGCTTCATTATGAAGATATGCTTTTGCTGTGTCGTCTCAATCAACCCTGAGATGTCCCCGGGTTTGAGTTTTTCAGCCTCGTCCGCAAGAATATCATATTTTAGACTCTCCGGCTGTACCGGTTTGCTATGTGCGGCAAACGTTACTCCAGGGTGTTCTTTAGCCACTTCGGGAAAACTCTTGCCTGCTTTTGCTTTTTTAAGCAATTCATCAGCCAGCTTTCTTGCTTGTTCGAGCCGGTTCTGATTAGGGTCTGTTATCCGCAACTTTGCCGGTTCAATATCAATCAGTTGAAATTTTACCGACGCTTGGATAGCAAAGGATTCCTCTTTCATCTGGTTGTAGCGAGCTAACAGCTCACTATAAGTGATTGGCGCGGCCTTGGGTAATAGCGAGCCTAAGTAATATTCTGTGAGAATCATCTTTTTCTGATATTCCTTAAAGCTGGCCCAGTCCATTCCCTGCTGTTTAAGAGCCTCTTCAGCCTTTGCATAATCGCCCCCGAAGTCCATAATATATTTTCTAATCTTGGCCTCTGCCGGCCTTTCCAAAACCTGATCGATGTCTTCCCTTGTGTTCTTTTTTGCCTGCTGATAAAGCAAAATATTTGATATTCTAGCGGTGATAATTTCTTTAAGCTGCGGCTCAGCCTGCTGCTTGAAGCGTTCAAAATCGCTGCTTTGCGCAATCGGTCTCAGTAGTTCTAACGCAGCTGTAATTATCTCGTTGCTTGTTATAGTCTCATCGGCTACCGTTAAGATAAGACCATCTGAGGATTTCTGAGGACTCGTCTTCTGTGCAGGTATTTCAATAGAATCTGATTTGCCGCCGGTTTGGCAGCCGTACAGAAAAAGCACTAACGCTGTTAAAAAAGCAAACTTACGCACAGCCTAATCTCCAACTTACCAACTCAATACTAAACAATCTTGGTATTTTCTATGGCAATGATAAGGTCTTAGACCGAAAATTACAATATAATTTGTAGAAAGACGTAGCGTGAGATTGTGTAAGGTGAGAAAAATTTTGCTTCAAGGCGATGCGACGGTTTTCTCGGTGTGTAACGGTGGAAGAAGTTACGACAGGCTGTATATTTTGAGGGATTTATATAACTTGTAGCCTCATGCGATGAAGGCTTAGCGCCTTTTTCTTAAAAGCGCCGCGCCGAGACCAAGAAGCAAAAGCGTCGCCGGCTCTGGTACAGCAAGATAATCGAATGTACTGACAGCAAACTGAGGATTATCCGACTCGTAGAAATTCTCTTCAAGTGTCTCAACCCATGACCACAAACTGCAGTCACCCAGTGTTACTACCCTACCCTGGCCATATTGAGTTGCCGCAGCGATTATTTTTCCAGTTCCCTCCTGCCAGGATATCGGAGAAGCCGATCCAGAAACAGACAATTCCGAAGCTGCATACAGGAATATCTGGTCAGTTGTGGTGAAGTCACTAAAAACAGGATGGGAGAGGTCGAGTTCCGAGGTATAAAGTTCATAAATATTGGGGGGGCTGGAGACCACATCAGAGAGACCCAATGTGATGCCGAACTCAGATGCTACAGGTTGGATATTGGCATTTGGTGCAGCCAGCCGATCTCCCATAATAAGCAGACCGCCGCCATCGTCGACAAAATCTACTATACGGTCAACTTCAGCGGATGTGTAGCTGCTATAAAAAGCGCTCGTAAGGCATACGACTATCACATCGTAACCGGCGGGATCATCAGTAAGAAAACCTTGAGAGGTAATATCTACGGTAAAGTCATTGTTGCCGAGGTGTTCGGCCAGTTTCTGATAGTATCCATCTTGACTCGGCTGGTAGCCATCGCCGCCAAATGTACCAGAGACATAGACCCCATGCGAAGTGTCCCACAAAACGGTATATGAAAAGGCGGCAGAAGGTGTAAGCAAAACAAACAAAATCAAAATGGCGCCTATAAGTATTAATTTGCTGCCCTGCATTTTAAAAGATGTGGCGATCTTATGGTTCAGAAATTGCGCAGAAGTTTCACTGAGATAAATTT
>JBARPZ010000103.1:0-7230 GCA_049643445.1 Sedimentisphaerales bacterium | reverse complement strand
TTGAAATCTAAGCGAAATAGCCTATGAGAATCCTGGCACTTGAACCTTATTACGGTGGAAGTCATAAAGCGTTTGTGGATGGTTGGTCGGCCGTAAGCGCTCATAACTGGTCCCTGTATAAGTTGGCTCCGTATAAATGGAAATGGAGGATGCGGCATTCCGCAGTTACCTTCGCCGAGAGGATTAGCCGGTATCTTGACAAAGGCCATGAGTGGGATTTGATTTTCTGCTCGGATATGTTGAACCTGGCGGAGTTTTTGGGCCTGTCACCGCAAGCAGTACAGAAGTTGCCCGCGGTTGTATATTTTCATGAGAACCAGCTTACCTATCCGGTGCGATGTGAAAGCGAACGCGATTATCAGTTTGCAATGACGAACATGACCACCGCTCTGGCTGCAAAAAGCGTATGGTTTAATTCAGCTTTTCACAGAGATTCATTTCTTGAGGCGTTGGCTGCATTTCTTCAAAAAATGCCGGATTGTAGGCCGATAGAGGCAATCGAACGCATCAGGAGCAGAGCACTTGTTTATCCGCCTGGTGTTAAAGGTCTTGCCGAACGCACCAAACGAAAAGCCGGTCCTTTGCGAATACTCTGGGCGGCGCGTTGGGAACACGATAAGAATCCGGATGATTTCTTTGAAGCTTTAAAAATTATAAAAGCCAAAGGCGTTGACTTTCGTGTCAGTGTAATTGGGCAGCAATTTCGCCGGGTTCCCGAAGTTTTTGCATGGGCACAACAACATTTTCTCGAAAACATTGATCGGTGGGGCTATCAGCAAAGCCGGTCTGAATATGAAAGTGCGTTGAAGGATGCGGATGTGTTTGTCTCAACGGCGACCCACGAATTTTTTGGTATAAGCGCTGTTGAAGCCTGCCTCGCTGGAGCTTATCCTCTCCTGCCGAAGCGATTGGCCTATCCCGAGATTCTAAGCATTGGCCGGGACCAGCCAATGGAAGAGTTTTTTTATGATGGCGGTGTCCCTGCTTTGGCCGATAGATTAATTACCTTGGCGCACCGTATAGAAAACGACTCTATATGGCCCGAACATCCCGACCGGTTGGTAAGATTAATGGAAAGATACAAGTGGGACAACCTTGGCCGGGCCTTGGACCAGGCCCTTATCGATATTGTCGAAAGAGAATGATTCAGTTATGTAGGGGTGTGCCGTGCCCACCAATTCCTCTAATCCGCTAATTCCCTTTTGTGTCTTGCATCTTGGGTCTGTTGTCTTCGTGTTTTAGTGGTCAATTTGTTTCATTTTTCTATGTATTTTTGCACTTTTATCTTTGTTTTTTTCCATTTTGATTGTCGCTTTCCCTCCCTAATCCCTATCCCCCGCTTTTTTCACCGTCCAACCGCCAAACTGTTTCACCGTCCAACCGCCAAACTGTTTCACCGTCTAACCGTCCAACATCTCTTTTGCTGTTTGCGCTATTTTCTCGGCATTAATACCGACCTGCGAAAGCTGCACCGGCCGGGTGTCGTGTTTTATAAACTTCCTCGGCGCGCCAAGCACGCGAATATTGTTTGGTTTGTTACTATCCGCCATCTTTTGTTTGCCGCCCGTTGTTTTTGATGCAGCCAATTCGAGCACGGCTGAGCCGAACCCGCAGGCGGCCGTGTGGTCTTCTACGGTTATGATTGCTTTGCCCTTATCCAGCAACTGAACAATTTTTTCATCAATCGGAGCGGCAAACCGGGCATTTATCACATCGACTGCAATCCCATCTTTGGCCAGCAGTTCGGCCGCTTCCAGCGCTTCGGTTAAAACGCTGCCGTAGCTGACAATCGCAATCGCTGAATCTTTGACCTTTTTGGCAACCACGCTTTTACCTAATTTGAACGGCTTTGCACATGCCGGCCTGACGGACTTCTGCGCCGGCACAAAGTCTTTCGGATACCTGATAACGACCGGCTTATCCTGGCCGAGCGCAAATTCCAGGGCCAGCTTCGTTTCGACCTCATCCGCAGGCGCCGTCAGCACCATATTGGGCATCATCCGCAAATAACCAATATCAAAAAGCCCGTGATGTGTCGGCCCGTCCGAGCCGACAACGCCGGCCCTGTCGACACAAAATACAACCGGCAAATTCTGAAGCGCAACTTCCTGGAATATCTGGTCGAAGCTTCGCTGCAAAAAAGTGGAATAAATACAGACGACCGGCTTTAACCCGCTCCTTGCCAGCCCGGCGGCAATATCCACCGCCGCACTTTCTGCAATACCAACATCGTAGAACCTGTCACCGAATTTCTTCCGAAATTCCACCAGCCCCGTCCCGTCACACATGGCCGAGGTGATCGCGATTATTTTGTCGTCTTTTTCGGCTAATTCTGCCAGGTGCTGGCCGAATACGTTCGTATATGTTGGCCTGCCTGTTTTCGGGGCGGCCTGGACCTCCACGCATTCTCCGTTTTTATGGTTGTTTATCTTGAACGGTCCGGTTGAGTGGAATCTGCTTGGCTGTGAATCGGCGGGGTGGAAACCTTGGCCTTTCTTTGTGTAAACGTGCAGGATTGCGGGGTGCTCTATATCGGCCATCGCTTTGAATAACTGTACAAGTGGGCCGATATCATGGCCGTCAACGGGGCCGAAGTATGGGATATTAAGGCTTTCAAACATCTGGCTGGCGGGCAGGACCATTCGAATACCCTTTTTAATCCTTTCAACCGCCTCGTCAACAGTCTTGCCGATGACGGGCATGTGCTCGAGGATATTATGAGTGGTCTTGCGCAAGTCTTCATAGGTTTGGCTGAGCCGGATTTTTGAGAAGTATTTTGCCACCGCACCCTGCGTAGGGTCGATGGCCATCGAATTGTCGTTGAGCACGATCAGCAATTGCCTCTTGACCAGGCCGAGATTGTTTAGGGCCTCGAACGAGACGCCGTTGACGATACTGGCATCGCCGACAAGAACGACGATTTTGCAGTTTTGCTTTTGCTGCTCCTGTCCTAACGCCATTCCGATTGCGGTTGCTATTGCGGTGCCGGCGTGGCCCACGGTGAACTGGTCATACTCGCTTTCAGCAGGGTTGGGGAAGCCGCTTATGCCGTCGGCCTTGCGGAGGAGCTTGAACTTGTCTTTCCTGCCGGTGATGATTTTGTGCGTGTAGCATTGGTGGCCGACGTCCCAGAGGAGCTTGTCCTTCTTGAAATCAAAGACGTGGTGCATGGCCAGGGTCAATTCCACGACGCCGAGGTTGCTGGCCAGGTGGCCGCCGGTCTGGGCGACCGAGCTGAGGATGAACCGGCGTATTTCATCGGCCAGGACCTTTAGCTGGGGTGCAGACAGCTTTTTGAGGTCGTCAGGGCTGTCTATATTTTCCAATAAATTGGTCATTAGCGGTTGTTTCGATTATTGACTACGAGAAATATTGCATATAGTTGAAGAGTAAAAATGGAAATTTCATTTTTTTTACTGCATATATCCTAACAACTTATCTCAAAAAAGCCACTTTTTTCGCATTAAAAATGCAGGAGTGTGAATGCGTTGATGAGTAGATGCGTAAATGCGTTGATGGGCGGATAATCCATGCTCAATGCTGGATTCTGTATACTCGATACTGGATGCTGGATCCCCGCATTCGCGGGGACGGGCGTGTAATTCTACCCAGGCAATTTATAGTGGCTGATCTCTTTAGCAGCCTGCCGGCGGTCCCGCAGTCGATTGACAAGCGCAGTCTGCCTGATATAATGCGACGGAGAAGGTCAGTTGATTTTGATTTGTCTATATCAGGAGTCTTTCCATGAACACACACATGCGCAATATCAATCTGTTACTGTTGATTCTCCTGTTTACGACGACAAACATTTCAACATTGTATAGCGCTGCCGAGGACACTTTCCGTGCAGTTGGCACGTATGAGTGCATTGGCCTATATTTCAAATCGCCGGAACTCGGCCAGTGCCGTGTCCGGTTCAGGCAAAAGGGGACATCAATATGGCGAGATGGTTATCCTCTCGTCCACGATCCGCGCGATAATGAGTATCGTGGAAGTATCATAGGTTTGAAACCGGACACTATCTATGATATCAAAATCACTCTTAATAACAAAAGCCAGGAGCTAATATGCGCAACCAAAAATGATAGTTTTCCCATCGGTAAGATAACCTACCTGAAAGATGTTATCCACACAAAACCATTGAAGATAACCGAATCGGGCACGCCAAAAGGTTATCACTTAATCACGCCGGCCAAAGATTCAAAAGCGACTTTTGACGTTCGAAATGCAGAAGAGTACACCTGCGTTATCGATGCCGATTACGTGATTCTTCGTGGAGTTGAATTCACCAACGCCGCGATTCACGGCCTCTTAATCAAGTCCAGACGCCATGACAATGTCATCGAAGACTGCCATTTCACATTCTGGGGCAGGATAGGCGGCCCGAGGACATACGGGAACAAAGGCGGCACAGACAGCGCTATTTACGCTGAGCGCGGCTCGGGCAACCTCACGATTCAGCGTAATTTAATAGAGAATCCGCGAGGCGCATCGAACGACTGGGATACGGGTCACCCGGCCGGACCCCAGGCTGTTACACTTATCAATTCGAGCGGAGGAAACGTCATTCGCTACAATGAGATTCGGTCAACAGAAGACCACGGCTTTAATGATGCCATCGGCGGAGGCTCCAATTATAGTTTCGAAGGAAGCCCCAATCGAGACTCGGACATTTATGGAAACATCATTTCCAATGTGTGGGATGATGCAATAGAAAGCGAAGGGGCAAACATGAACGTTCGGATATGGAGCAACTATATCGAAAAAACATTCCAGCATATTGCTACTGCATGTACATCAAAAGGGCCCCTGTATATCTTCCGAAATGTTTTCGGCCAAAGCCGCCGTACCCATCGGGACCCCCTTGGCGGAAGCATGATAAAAGTGGGCGAGCGAGATGAATATGGAGGGGGAAGAAAGTTCGTGTTTCACAACACGGCTATTCAACCCAAAGGTGCATTTCATGTTTTTAGCGGCCATGTCAATCCGAACACAGTTACGCGAAACAACATTTTTGACTGCCCGGGCCGGCTGACATCTTCAAGACCGGTCGAGACAGATTGCGATTTTGATTACGACCTTTTCACAGGTATGGATCGAGGTATTGCAAAAGAAAGGCATGGTATTCGAGGCAATCCTTCATTTATAAAATCGTATGCTTTGGAGTTTTATCCTTCTTCAACGACTACTAAGATCAAATGGGGCAAAGTTCCAATCAAACAGGCAGATAAGAACGTAACATTAACCGACCCGGTAATGACGGTCCCGAATCCTGTTATTGATTCGGGAGCCAAACTGCCAAACTTCAATGACGATTACGCCGGCAAAGCGCCTGACCTGGGGGCCTTTGAGTTAGGGCGGCCGCCGATACGTTTTGGCCGAAGGGCAACAGGCAACCACTGGGCGCCCTGGGAAATTCACTAACACGATTAACCGTCTCTTACCCCAGGCAATCGATAGCCGGCTGGACCGAATATTTCCACAGGTGCGGTTTGTTAGGGCATGATTTCAATATAACCATTTTCTATACTCAGGATGTGTATCTTTCATATCTTCGTATAGCCAAACCATACGGTCAAGAAACCAGCTCTTTCCAATATAGGCTAAAGCAATACCGAAAATGGTCGGCCATAAATCTAACCTGGCTACTCCGTAAATACAGAGCGCCATTCCTGCCGATGCCACAATACTTAATATATTTGGCAATTTCTTATGATGCTCAGTTTGGTAGGGTGTGCACCGCACACCGATATGCTCCAAACGTGTCATCCGTGTACAAATAAGGGTAGGGTGTGCACCGCACACCGCAAAACTTTTTATTCTCCGAACGTATCTGCCGTGTATAGATATGCTCCAAACGTGTCATCCGTGTAAAAATAAGGGTAGGGTGTGCACCGCACACCGATATGCTCCAAACGTGTCATCCGTGTACAAATAAGGGTAGGGTGTGCACTGCACACCGATATGCTCCAAACGTGTCATCCGTGTACAAATAAGGGTAGGGTGTGCACTGCACACCGCAAAACTTTTTATTCTCCGAACGTATCTGCCGTGTATAGTGTTTCTGATATGACGGGTTTTCGACCGTCACAATCGCAAAGCCAGTCATGTCGATAATAACCTTCTTTTACCCATTGGTCGAAGCTCGAATACGGCCATTCATGTGGACAACGAACCAAACCATGCTTTACGGGATTGAAGTGAATATAATTGACATGTCGCATCAGGTCATCTTCATCACGGATTCTGTGTTCCCAAAACCTCTTTTGCCATATACCGCGTTCACGATGCTTGCGCCGTGCCTGCGAGATTTTCGCTTCTTTGCCTCCGATATATATCCACTTTTTGGAAAACCTGCTCTTTATGCGTCCCCACCGTTTCGAGAAATCGGCATCATTTTCTGGCAGTTCCCAAATGCAGTGTAAGTGGTCCGGCAGAAGAACGATAGCCACCATATCAAATGGATGTTGCGATTTTTCTTCGGCAATCGCCTGTCGAAGGCATTCACGAGCCGTGGATCTTGAAAACAGATGTCGCCTGCGATCTGTCACCAAAGTGAAGAAGAACATTCCGCCGCCTTTATATGTTCGCTTATAATTCGGCATATAGAAAAAAATGTAATCTCAAAACAACGTTCCATCAAAAGAAAAAGGTGTGCATGGCACACCATTCGTCTATATTTTTATATGCTTTCCCTGATAATATCCCATCGCCCCGGCTTCGTTTACAATAATCAATCATCATTAATCATTGAGATGGTGTGCTTATAAAACATCGAAGAATCTCAATCCCAACTCAAAACTAAACACTTAAAACTCAAAACTATCTCTGCCCACAATTTACCAATCCGCAAGGGCATAGAAGTCAAGGTTTCTTCGTGTCCTTAA
Source organism: Sedimentisphaerales bacterium (assembly GCA_049643445.1). GTDB lineage: Bacteria > Planctomycetota > Phycisphaerae > Sedimentisphaerales > Anaerobacaceae > CS2-K091. Next base: position 343 of record JBARPZ010000103.1, on the reverse strand, counting down.
ATGTTACAAGAAGTTCACCGGTCCGCTTTCTCTTCTCAGTAACGTCTATTGAAGTCATTATCAGACAATGATTCAGGATTTAGAAACTTCAATAGTTCACTCTGGGACTGTTCTGCCAAGCCGAGCTGACAATACATCATAGACATCACGTTGTAAGGAAGTATCGTAACCATCAATCCATAAAAGATTGTAATTATCAAGCCACGATGCATCGGTTTTGACTTCGACTTTTGTCGGACTCTCTTGTTCGGCAGTTGCGAATTTAAGCGATATTCTACCGCGATATCTGGCACTCGTACTACCAGTAGTACCAGCAATCCCATATTTCCACGCGGTTCTCAGG
>JBARPZ010000102.1:0-5189 GCA_049643445.1 Sedimentisphaerales bacterium | reverse complement strand
CTCACAAGCATAGTATCCCTTATTATCGTCTATCTCGAATTTTGATGTCTTAGACTTTTCCAGTAATACTTCGATTTGTTTTTCTTTATTGGTCATTTTGGTTCCTTTCATATCGCTATTGTACTTTCTCCTGCGGGGGAAGTCAAGTCTTTTTTATTTTATTTCCTCCGCAGGGGTAGCGTCTATTCTTTTTCGGGCTATGTGGCAATATTCGAGGGATTGATCTATGCCAATGAAGTTGATTCCAAGTGATTTGCAGGCCATTCCTGTTGTACCTGAACCCATGAACGGGTCAAGGATTACTTGATTGGGATTTGGCATTTTGAGTAGGGTGCAGAGGTATTTCATTAGGGTGAGGGGTTTGACTGTGGGATGGTTGTTTGAAGCCTTACTGTCATTTCGCTGGTATGCGTTTTCAATTGGTTTGTTTCTACCATCATGCGAATATTGTTTTTCTTCTAATTTTTCGCAGCCTAAGTTGCGTTCCTTCTTGCTGGCTTTGGCACAATAGAAGAATCGGGAAGCACTTTCGGTTTGTTCATCCAGTATTGCTCCGGCTTCCTCGTCGAGGATTAGATTGGCAGGCCAGCGGCCTTGAGTATTTGGCTCATCGGGGCGACCTTCAATCTTAAAGCCATAGCCTTCTCCGCCCATTTTTGCATTTTTTCTGCCCCCCATATTTGGAATTTCACCTTGATAATCTATTCTGCTGTCGTCGATGTTTAGGCCAGCGACTTTGTGGGTCTCGGCGTTGTGGGCGAATGTGCCGTCCAGAGGTTTCATTGCGACGATGATTGGTTCCCATGCAGGCTTTAACGCCGTGCCCCAACCATCCCAGAGCTGGGCAAGGGCGGAGTTGGGTTCAGTGATATTAAATTCATGTGGATTATTTGTCTTATGCCAGTTGCTTGACTGCCCCATCGCCGTTTTACCAGCCCGGCCCTTGCCGACGACTTTTTCTACCCCATTCGCTTTATCAATAGCCTTGCTAATATCCAGGGACTTCGGAAACCCTGACCCGTACAGCCACATCATACAGTCTCGGATTTCCCAACCAGCGTCCTCGATGGCACAGACGACTCGATGGTAGGTTCGAGTTCCGCCGAAGCAAAGGAGGAAGGCTCCGGGTTTGGAGACTCGGAGGAGTTGTTTCCAGAGGGGGATGGAGTAGGCAATGCCGGATGAGTCCCAGGATTTGCCCATGAAGCCGAGTTCATAGGGGGGATCGGTGACGATGGAATCGAAATAATTGGACGGCCAGGTTGTTGTTATTTTGAGATTGTTGCCGACAATTAATTTGTTTGTGTATTGATCCATGTTCATTTCATTTCTCCTTATAAGTGTTATAGTCGGTATAATCGGTACAGGTGTTATAGATATAAGCAAGGTTGCCACATTCATTTCCTGTTACATTTGGGATGGCAGTCATTGGGCCAATAATCAAACATTGCCACACAAGTGCAAACGGGAATTTGACCAAAAGGGGCGTTTTTGGGCTAATACTCCAATGGTTGCTAAGGTTGCCAAGTAAAAGGAACAGGAATCTTTTAAGTCCGATAATCACGTCAATAAACTCCATTCCCATTTTCCCTCACCACCAAAACCAAAGGATTTTACGGCCTGGATGCCAAGTTTCTTTTTTACTCGGTTTAATGTTCTTTCCGAGAAATCCATTTGGGAGCCAACATTGTAAATTTCGTTGGCAAATTTGGGGCCATCTTTGAGGTAAGATTGGAGCCAGTCGGCGGCGGAATCTTTTTTAGGGGATTTCTTTTCAGATGGGGGGGTTAGGAGTTGTTCGGCAGTTAGATGAACTACGTCGGGGGAGAAGGCACAGTAGGCCATATCGACATAACCCTCTTCGGTTTTGACCGGGGTATTTATGAGGGTGTAGGATAAGCCAGTGGGATTTCTGGAGAGGTTGCCTTTAGAGGGGATGAATAGACGGCGAGTTTCGTCGTCAGGGTCTCTATGGACGAGCCAGACTGCCCGGACTGTGGCTGTAAAGCCGATTGAGCCGAGGACACGGTAGGCAGCGGTTTGAGTCATTTGATTTTTGTTGAGATGGGATATTCCTACAATGGCAATACCGGCCTGGGCTGCAAGGTCTGAAAGGGGATTGAGGTATTCTCGGACTTCGGCGTTTTTGTTTTCGTTCTTGCCTTCCATGTAAGCTGAGATAGGGTCAATAATTATTAATTTTACGTTGGCGTGATCGCTACGATAAATGTCTCGGACGGTTTTGATTAGGATGTCCATATCTTTGACAAGGTTGTGGAGACCTCTACGTTTTTCTCCAGTCTTAATGGCCTTTATAGTACAGATTTTAGACATATCTGCCCCGGCAGCTTTTAGACGGACACCTACTGTATCTGCAAGATCATCTTCGGTGGTGAGGATTATTACGGAGCCAGGAGGTTCGGGGTTAGGAACATCTACCCAGGGTCGTCCGGTAGAGACTTGGGCGGCCATGTATAGGGAGAGGAAGGACTTGCCTATGTCTGGATCACCTACTATGAGGGATAGCTTGCCGAGGGGGATTCGGTTGGGCCAAAGCCATTTTAGCTTCTTTAGCTTAATGTCCTTAAACCAAATTATTTCTGGTTCATTTTCTATTGTAGCACCTCAAGGTAAAAATAATGGGGGGTGGAAAGCGGCGAACCAACCAGCCCCCCAATTTAAGGGATATGACCCTTGGTATGAAAATGATAGCTTGTATTCCGCCGCTTTTCTTCATAGGTATATTATAGCAGAAATTAGATTAGGTGTCAAGGGATTTTAATTAGGTGTAGATTTCAAAAGTTATTCCATGTTCGTCTTGGAGTTTATCCCGCAAGTTTTTTACAGCCGTTTCGACACTATACGGTCGTCCAATCCATAGGAATATTTCAGTTAGTAATTTTGAGAGTTCCTCATTTTCGCCAATTATTTGTCCTGTAGTTTTGGGCATTATCGGTTCCTTTCAAATATTCTATATAATTTTCTGCGATGAGTTTCTTTCCATTCAAAGTAAAATTTCATTCGTTCATAAGTGGTCATTGTGTGAAGTAACCAACATGCAATGAAATATCGAAGTCGGAGTTTCTTTTTCATAACCTATATTGTAGCATACTGGGGGGCAGAGGGCAAGGGAAATTTAGGATATTTTTAATATTTTTTGTCTATATATTTATGGACTTATTTGGGAATTTGTCACCGTATGTGGGGACTTTCTTGATTATGAGGATATTCCTATGTAGGAAACTTAGAGAAGGGGGACTGCGTGAATTTTGGCTCGGAATTTATTTTTGAGTTTCAACACGCTCATGCTTTCACCTTATATTATCGGACTCACTCAGGGGGCCGATGGGGGGTCTCAGGGCCGGTATTATCAGACCTCACTGTTATCGGACTGGGGACTGGATACTACGGATGATGATATTATTGGTCACGTCCTATAATGTGGCATACTATACCCAGAGGCAATTGGCTATTTGATTATGCTTGACTGCCATTTTGGCAGGTAGTGACTGCCATTTTGGCAGTCTGCCATATTGGCAGGTTATTAAGATTAGACTATTATGGCCCATTGACAAAATGCCGAGGTCCTCACGTCCATTGTAAGGGGCGATCTCCTCCTGATTAGTACCATAGACCATCGGGAATTGAGCATTTATGATTATAACTTGCGGGGGAATAGAGGAGAGGCCGCAACTTGTTGGTGGGAGGGCACCAGTCACGGCCTCGATTGAAATGAAATATAGGAATAGAGCTTACTGAAAATTTTATTGGCCCGTCACGTCCAGGCTATTTCTACCATTTATATCTACTTACCGAGCTTGATATTCTGAACATTCCAACTCATCCAATCTATACAATTCCCAGGAGGATTACCGATTCGAAAAGGACTATTAATCCGTTGAAGATTGTATTGAATACCCGCTCCAATTTGACTATTGATCCCGAACATCCCGCCAAGATTAATATCAATCTTTTGTTGTAGCTTATTTTTATGGATAATATGATCCCCTGGAATATTGCATCCCTGTAACATTATCATCCCTGCCAACAACACTGCTAACAATACTTGCTTTCTCATTTCACAACCTCCTGCTTTCTACCGTTTAGATTAAAAACTGGATAGGGAGCTTTGCCACCTTCAAACCAATCATGTCCAAAACAATAAGCTTTCTCCCCATCATCACAAGAATTCATTATATAACATGCTCCTGGTGCACATGGAGAACAAAATTGTGCATGAGTATAATAAGGGCTTTTAGTGATGAAAATATCTCCACAACTGTCCGATTCTGCTTGATATTCTCCATCATCTATTATATAACTAATTGCATCACATTCACAATTATCATATTCATCTTCTGAGACATCACAATCCTTACATGGATAATACGGTTCAGAACTATCACTCCATGCTTGTAGTAATTCGTTTTGATGTATTACACCAAATCTAATTTTGTTATCATTGTCGATATTTGTTTTCCCCATGCCATAATCTATACCTCTATTCATTTAACACCTCCATTTATTTGCTATGTATCTATCTAACATTCTACTCTGTTTACCATTCATTTAACTTATTTCTTTTAATCTCAAAACTGAACAATTAAAAAACTGTCACCATGAATAGGTATAACAATTGTCTCATTGCTTATATCATCGATTGTCTTGTATTTATCCGAGTAGTCGGCCTGGAATTCCTTGATATTGGTGTATTCGCTAAACTCACAACAACAAGCTATCGGATCAAGCTCTAATTCTCCCCCTCCCGACTCCTCTATCTCCTCCAGGTAGTCGAACATAGCTCCAAGAGCTTCGTAACTAAACTGTTCGCCCCGTCCACACTTACGGAATGCGTCTCTAAAATCTGATTTTGATATTGTCTGTTTCATAATTTCCTCTACTCTCTACAATATAATTTTTAGTTATTCGATCACCGGCAATTGCCACAATCCTCGGCACAGGGATTTTCCAACTCACAATAATTACAACTGTTCTCGGCCTCGACTGCTACAATAACCGGCCTATCCCCGATCAACCGACCATGCAGCCGGTCTAATCGCTTCCTAAACTCTGTATAATGCAGGGACAATGCTATATGGTTTAACTTGTCAACCGCCCTCTCCGTCAATGTTAATTCTTTTTTCATAATCAATTCTCCTCAAACTGTCAATGGTTCTCGATATTGTAGA
>JBARPZ010000101.1:0-4520 GCA_049643445.1 Sedimentisphaerales bacterium | reverse complement strand
TAAGCGCCTTCAGCAACACAGGATTGTTGCTCATGTCCAGCCCGTGATGTGTTACCTGGTAAAGGTCCACCTTGCCGATTCGATTGACAGGATGTGCTAAATGATGCTCCACGTTCAGCGTAATGTCCCCGCCCGCAAAAAACTTGAACCTGCCATAGGTCAAAACCAGCGCAATACTGCCGGCATTATTCGAAGTGTCCGCCCTGGCCATCTCGAAACCATCGACCGCAGCATCGATGTCCCCATCGAATCCCTCTACCTTCTTTTGAGACGCCACACAATGCAGCCTTACAGCCCCCTTCTTTCCTCTGACCACATTCTTTAGCGGAATATCCTCACCTGCGCTCAATAGTTTTGTCTTGCCTTTAGTGGCCTCTTCGTACAGCGGGGTCAGTTGTTGGGTCCTCTGACGCTTACTAATATCTTTCGCCGGCGTGTCGTTGTCTATAAAGCACTTGATTGGAATCCGTTTGGACAGCTCCAGTATGCCACCATAGTGGTCAACGTCAAAGTGCGTAGTGACAAGGTAGTCGATATATTTGAGGCCGGCATCTTTGCACGCCTTATGCATCCGGTCGGCATCGCGGTGTTTAGGTTCCAGCGAACCGGTATCGATAAGCACCGACTCGCCCGCCGGCGTAACTATCAGCGTCGAAGCGCCGCCGACCATATCCAGGAAATAAATATCCAGACTCTCACCTGTTTGCCCCCTGCCTGGCCAGCCATTACACCCAAGAACCGACACTACCGCAAACGCTATGAACATTCGTTTCATGATATCGACCCCTTTCTTTACTTCTCGTGGTCTTTTGCATTCGAATTCAAGCTAATGATATCAACTGTTTGGCCGGTTTTCAACTTTTGTGCGAATTTTCTACGAGGACAGGCATTGGGAGCTTCTATTTCGTCGGTGTAGTAACCGAGAGACTTACGCCGGGTGTTAATCTTCATACGCGGCAGCATTTCTTTCCTCTGAAATTGGGTTTGATTGGCTTTGAATTGGCTTTGATTGGCTTTGAATTGGCTTTGTTTTCCTAATTGACCAAGTGTCCATTTGGCCGTAATTCCTTGTTAATACTTTATTTACGTTCAACTTGACTTTTTGGAAATTGGCTTTGTTTTGCATAAAAAGTATGTTTTTTCGTACGTAAACTTTCGTACTTCGTAAGTCGTTTATTAATCGCAGATTATGCGGATTAAAGGGATTTTTTAGCCACAAAGACATTAGGGCATGTAAATAGTTTATTAATCGCGGATTAACACAGATTTTCACGGACCTACTTGATAAGTAGGCAAGGATCGTATTTGGCCGGATTGGTGTTCTCGGCAAACTCTGCTCTAAAAGCGAGCTTTTGATGCAGAGGCCAGCCTTCGTCCACAAGGCCATTGAAACGGCCTTTTTCAGAAGCCGGCGAAATAAGTGTTTATTAGGTGCTTTATTAACCATTAATACCCCAAATGTGTATAACATTGGCATTTATGATGCAAAATAATGCTTTTTAGTTGTTTAAACTGGTTCCCTGCCTCAGGCATGCAGGGACTCGCTGATGATACGAAAACTTGGGCGGCTTGCCCTACTCGTGCGGTTCTCCGCTAATCTGCCATTTCTATGGCGATTGTAATTATACCAAACTTCTTCTGAATGTTCAATAGAAATCGAACAATTTTAATAAAAAAATTTACCATGGATTTCACCCCAGTGAGATAACGTTTCACTATCTCACTGGTTTAGCCCCTAGCGCGTGGCAGCCTCAAATCCGAAGGATTTGGTGATGGTTGCACTGCTTTTGGAGCTTTGCCATCCCCAAGCTGCGCTTGAGGCTGCCACCCAGGATTGAACCATGCCCTAATTTCTTATTTATTGTTTGTTTTTTGCCACGTCGCCCCTCTACCTGTAGTCCCTGGATGGTAGTATCATCCAATCTGCTACTGCAACGTATACTCCTATTCAACATCTTAAACCTCCCTTCTCTTACTCGATACCAATACCCAGGCATTGAACAAAGTGTCAGACCTGAGTATAGGGGGACTCCCCGAACTACAAAAAGTCCCTCCCTAATACTGGCCGAAAATTATCGACCATACGGCCAGGATCACCCCACTTCCTTTGGTGCAAGCCCCCCCGAAGCCTTACTTTTAACCTCGCGAACCTTGTTAAAAGCTTAAATTATTGTTTGCATACCCCCGTTTTAGCAACGGCATAAATTTGTAAATTATTGTATTTTCTTTCAGAATTATGAAAAACTCGCGGCCATTAGCTTACAGTTTTTTCTATGCAAAAACCGTGCTTTACCGCCTATTTTCCACGTTTTCTGCGTTCGCAGCACCTCAAAAATTATCTACTTAGTACCACAACAATACCATCATCCTATAAGTGACCATTAACATGCCTTAGTTTGTGAAGCTAATCTGGGGCCACGTTTGCTCGATTTTTATTGACAAGTGTGCCTGCACAATGCCATAATCCTCTATGTAATCAGAAGCGATCCTTTATGGAGACATCAGGAAAAGTCTTTAGACGAGTACAATGTAGAGGTGATTTTTTGGTGTACCTGAACAATGCCTGAATTTGCATAGCTGGAGGATGTAGAAGGAAGGGGATTAAGAATGACGCCTGAAGCTAAAGAATTATGGAAAAGCATTGGAAGGCTGATTGGTCATTGCTCAGCGGATGTTGCTCGTGATTTTGCTAATATGGTTACATGTATACCGAGAAATATTCTCGAAAATCATATTGACAATCAAGTTCAAAAGAAAATAATGGAAAGACAATTCCCTCATTTAAGCAGACTGCCGCGGAAACAACAATTGTGGTCTGAACTGAGGCTCGGTGCGTCAGAAGATGAAGTCGGTACGCTACTTGGGCTACCATCGGAAGTTACTGTAATCGACATACAAGAAATGCGAGAAAATAATTATGAATATAAGTTCGACGAAAGATGGACATATGCATTTATGCCCAAATTTAGTGCTGTTTATTTCAAAAACAAAATAGTAGTGGCATTTGAGTATAGGTCCACTCCCGACGAAATCGTAAAGAAGGGATTCCCGTTAGAAATCACCCCCCCCGTCCCCGAACCTACGTCACCATGTCCATATTGTGGCAAAGAACTAAGAACTCCGCTGGCCAAACAGTGTTTTTCCTGCCACATGGATTGGCACGACCCGAATAACGTCATAAAACACAACGTAAATAGATAACATCACTTTGATATCTGTATGTTCAGTAGTATGGTGATGGTGAGAAGAAAAGGTTAAGTGGTCCCAGCTTTTAGATATAATTCAAGTATAAGAAAAATTCCTGACACAAGGAGTCCCCCCAATTTTCTCGCCAAGCTGGGTTTTGCTGCGACAAGCTCCGTCTGGTCACTTGGGCACAGCCCACGAGGAGGAATGGCCCAAAACCTGTCACACTTTACGCAGTAGCCTGAGCTTTCAAGAAAAATATTGCATTTGGAACATAAGGTTATGTAAGGGGTCAAATAAACCCATTCTTTACATTCTGGGCAAAAGTACCCCTTCCTCTCACCTGAATGAGCCTTGACAGAAACCTCGTTAACATCGCACTTACCGGCCTCAGCGGAAAGGGCCAGTTCTATGTCGCTTTCTTCCAACAATCCTCTTTGTACAGCCTCTTCTCGAATTATGGTCTGAATTTCCGGCGGGTATTCGTATAAATCCTTTGTAACTGCTTTCAGAACCCACTCATCAATTTCTTCCTGCCATAATGCTTTGATTTCTTGTATTTTCGCTTCTACCACAATGTTCTCCGTACATCACCCACGACCGTTTTGATATTGCAAATATACGTTCGCCCCTGTAAGTATGTTCTTGCAAAGTGCACTAAAATCGAGCAAAATGGTAAATGCAAAAATACCCCAGTGAGATAACGTTTCACTATCTCACGGGGCAGGCATAAACAAATCAAAAATTAAAGAGCAAAAAGTGCTTTATTTGCAAATTCTAAAGTATTTCATACAATCCGGAATATGTATATGAACGGATACTACGTTTACATCATGGCGAGTAAAAAGAATGGAACGCTATATATCGGTATTACTGGAAATATGCGTCAACGAGCTGGAGCACATAAGAAAAAAACAGCAAGCGAATTTACAAAGAAATACGTTGTAAAGAAACTGGTATATTACGAGAGACAAGATAACAAACAGAAGGCAAAAACGAGAGAAAAACAGATCAAAGGGTGGAAAAGGGAGTGGAAGCTTCGATTGATTGAGGAAGTCAATCCAAGCTGGAAGGACTTGTCAGAACATTTATTTAAATAAGACATCTGGATCCCTGCCTACTGCATGCAGGGACTAATGAAAAAAGCCCTGTCCGAAGACAGGGCTTTTAATATCAAGAAACAGTTAAGCCAGGTAGAAAAAGTGCCTGACATTTACGCAATCGAGAAACGCATCGATTGTGTTCTAGTTTATCCCTAGAAAGGAGGTGATCCAGCCGCAGGTTCCCCTACGGCTACCTTGTTACGACTTAGTGCCGGTCATCAGGCTTACCGT
>JBARPZ010000100.1:0-2009 GCA_049643445.1 Sedimentisphaerales bacterium | reverse complement strand
GCACGAAAGCTCAGTATAAATATCGCAGCCGCCTTCAAGAGCGAATAGGGGGGCTAAGGTAAGTATTTTTTTTGGTTCATTAGTTTTTTCAGCGATATCCTGTGATATCTTGTGCACTTGAATCGGCGTCCAGCCTTCAGGATAAGAGAGCGCTACTGTTCTGTAAAGTACTATAGGGTATGAAAAGACCGCCACAACCACGCAGACAGCTACTACAACACCAGCTATCTTAAATTGCTTGTTGTCCTTGACCTTGTCGGCAAGTTCTCTTAGGTATAGCAGCGGATAGGTGAAACTGATGACTATGAAAGGCACCGGCATGGCAAGGTATTGTTTCCACATTGTCGGCGGAATCAGAGCAATAATGAAAAACGCTAAAACCAGTAAGGCGGCAAACAATAGATTCCTGCCGTCGGTCTTAGCTAACTTCATGCGCTGCCATATCATAACCACGCAAAGATAAATCGTTATCACGATAAGTACTAAATAACCCGGCGTCTTAAAGGCACTTAATGTTAGTCCAAGTTTATTATGTACTATACCTACTTCATGCAGCCATTTCCCGTACAGCCTGGGTATCCAGAACAGGTTCAGGGAAAATGCCCGCCCCGATAAAGCTATCACCCAGACAGGCCAAATCAAAACAACAACCGTCGCAATCAAAAAAGGCAGTACGTTCTTGATTCTGTGTTTCACTGACTCAGCCGGCTGGCTCATCAAAGCAGCCAAAAACAGCAACTGCACCAGAGCTGTCGTTATCCGCATACACGTTGCCAATGTAAGCAGCCCGCCAATGACGGCAATTCGCCAACATCTTGATTTCTGCTTAAAGTCCGTAGATATGAATAGCCGGAAAGAAAGCACAACACACAAGATTACAACATCGTGATTCCAGGCATAGCCGTTGGCATAATCGACGAGAGGATTAAATACGTACAGGATGGCACTCGCACTACCCAGAAGCAATCCGCAAACAGCAAACTTGCCAAAGATGCGCCGATATATGCCGACAATGCAAAGCATTACAAGAACGTCACAGACCACGGAAACCATCCTGCCCACGAGTAAGTAGTGATTTGTGTTAAGTATCCTAAAAAGTGCCGCGTAGAGCAATGAGTGGTAGGGCAGTTGGGCCACGTAGGAAAAATCCCTGTAAATCATTTTGCCCTGGGCTAACAGCACGCCGCCGGCGCAGTACATTTGTTCATCCCGGCCTAAAGGCTTAGTCATGCCATTTGCAAAGATTCCAAGCGAAAGAACCACGAGCACTAAAATAACGATGGCATTAATAATTTTCGGTGACATCTAATTCTTCAATCTTATTTATGTTCTGGATATTCTTACCACTCTGCCAACTCGCCGAGCAGCTCCTCAATCACATCCTTCATCGTTACGATGCCGATGGGCCTTACTCGGCCCCCGTGCCCCATTTTTGTAACCAGAACGATTCTTTGGTTTTCACGCTGCATAATGTTCATCGCATCCAGAACAGTCGTCTCGGCGTGGAGCTTTCGGATTGGCTTTATAAAATCGCGCAAATCGGTGAATTTCTTCCCAGAGCCTAATGTCTCATAAACACTGATAAAGCCGACGATATTTGTTCGCTCCTTATCCGCGACCAGCAGTCGGGTAAACGCACATTCTTTTAACTTGTTCAATAGAACCGAATTATCAGAATCCACGTCGACCATTTCAACTTTTTGAAGAGGTATCATCACAGTTCGTATTGAGATATGTGAGATACCAACCAGCCGGTTGATGATGTCCGTCTGCACCGAACTCAATATCCCTTCTTCCTGGGTTTCTGCCATAATTGTTTTAATATGAGCTTTCTCCACAACGCTTGTCATTGTCTTGACCGTGCCGGGCGCACCTGTTAACCGGGCAAATATACCGGACACAAATTTTAGCAGCGGCACGACTCCGCACCAGCTAAATAGCTTGTGGAATACGTACAGAACCGGTGCAAACAAAGGCATCAGAACATCGGCGCGATAGAAAAAAACATT
>JBARPZ010000099.1:0-2255 GCA_049643445.1 Sedimentisphaerales bacterium | reverse complement strand
TTGCTTGATGCAAAACAGGACCAGCCGCCCTATTTTGATGTGAAAGATATCGGCGAACCGGCTGATAATGTCCCCGCGGTTGAGCCCTGGAAAATAGTCGCTCTGGATCCTGAATACGGCGGGCAGTGGGTAGTAGCAGGCGACGTAGATGGCGATGGCGAAGTTGAAATCGTAAGCGCCGAAAACGTCAACAAAAATGACGTACACTACACCAGTACTGCGGTGGCCCAAAAACTGGACGGCTCCGTTTTGTGGCGCTGGGGAAATCCCACCATCGGCCGAAAAAAATGGCACCACGACGTCGCCTGCCAGATACACGACTGGGACGGCGACGGTAAGAACGAAGTGGTCCTGTGTACGAAAGGTTACCTTGTCGAGCTGGATGGCGCCACCGGTCGGCAGCGCAGAAGGTTTCCTATCGCCGACGAAGCCACGGATTGTATTTTATTTTGTAATCTAACCGGCGGAAATCGGCCGACCGACGTTCTTGTCAAGAACCGATACCATCAGATTTGGGCCTATAATCAAACCGGCAAACTCCTTTGGACTGTCACAGACCCCGGCGGCTATCGCACCGCCCATCAACCTCGGCCGATAGACCTCGATGGCGATGGACGCGATGAGATTATGGCCGGCTATGCCATGCTGAACTCCGATGGTTCGGTACGCTGGGTTTTCAAGTCTAAAAAAGTTGAACAGAGACGCGGGCATCTGGATTGCTGCCGGGTCGTTCGCCGGGGCCGGAAGCCGGAAGATTTCCGGCTGGCCCTGACCTGCTGCGGCGCAAATAATGTCGCTCTCATTGACGGCAACGGCAAGGTCTTGTGGGAAATTTTAGGTCATCACTTCGAATCCATTGATGTGGGACAAATCATACCCAAACACCGGTCAGCACAATTGCTCGTTGACATCGACCACCAGCCCCTTGGTAAAAGCCCCCTCTGGGTGCTCGATGAACAGGGTAATCACCTCGGTCAGATTGTGACGGACTACAGCCGACATCACCACCTGTTGGACTGGACGGGTGACGGAGTGAATGAAATTATGGTCGCCCACAATGGAGGTCTCTATAACCATAAGGGCGAACGCATCGGCGTCTTCGTTACGCCCAAGCCGACTAAAAACAGCTCCCCTGTCGACGAGAGCACTTCCGAAAGAAGCATCCTCACCGGCGACATGACCGGGGATGGTATTCCCGATGTGGTCCTAGCAACTCCGGAAGCTGTATACATTTTCAAAAATAAAAACGGGCTGAAACCTGACAGGCTTGTCCCTCTCGGAACCGGACTCAATTTCACGCTGTACTAATACGAGGGCTCGGACTCTTGTCGTTGAAAACTTTATGAAGGAAAAGCGTAATACCATTGTTAATCTCGCTATTCTAACGGCTCTGTTAGTAACAATTAGTAGTGCTACGGCTGTTGAATCTCCTAAGTGGTGGAAGGACAACAGGGCAATATACGCATCCTTCGACCTTTCGGGGGCGGGCGGGCCTCTGATGAAGTTTCCCAGTGAAGATATTAAAAAGAAGCTGGGGACATTTCGCAATCTACCGGTGCTTTTGCAGGATTCCCGAAAACTCGGCTGCAACTGTGTTTATCTTGTAAGTTACTGGGAACCCAATTACGAAGGCAACAAAGGAGACTATGAAATTCGGATAGACCTCGGCGGGCCGGATGCTTTCAGGGAGGGAGTTGCGAAGATTCATTCGCAGGGCGGCAGGATTATACTATATATGGAACCATTTATTATCACCAGAACAAGCAAAGTGGGAAGACGGTATGGCATGGACTGGTGCATGAAGGATGGGAAAGGTAATCCTCAGACATATTACGGCAGATCCAGATTTTTCCTTATGTGGCCGGGAGAAGGTTCCGGATGGACGGATTATATATGCAGCGTGGCGGAAAGGCTGGTGCGCCTTTATGGAGTAGACGGCTTTCACCTGGATTCTTACGGCTGCCAATGGGACCTTAAAGACAGCGACCGCAGACACGGAGGCTCTTTCAACAAGGGCGCAATCAACCTCGTGCGCACCATGAGAGAGCGAATCCAGAAGATAAAACCGGATGCGATAATAATGCTTGAGTGCTGCGAACGCACGGAGCTTTTGGATATCTGTGACGGCGGACAAATCGAATCCGGCGCCTGGCTGTACTCGCCTGTGAAGGTCCTCAACGAGAAGCCCTGGGTATCACAGCGCACATACAAGGCCTTTACATCTCACTATTCGATGGAGGAGATGGACAAAATTC
>JBARPZ010000098.1:0-6204 GCA_049643445.1 Sedimentisphaerales bacterium | reverse complement strand
CAAACACAATGCCCCCATTCGAGGAAAGGGATCAAGTTTATGAAAGAATCTCATCAATCAAGAATGGTTCCCATCGCAGTGGTCGCCTGTGCCGCACTGACAAACCTTAGCGGCTCCTGCCTGGCAGCTAAAGGTGTCTTCAACGTGCGCGAGTACGGCGCTGCGGGCGATGGTAAAAAGGTCGATACTGTTGCTATTAACAAGGCCGTAAAGGCCTGTTCGGACGCCGGCGGCGGACAGGTGCGTTTTGGACCCGGCAGATACATCTCCGGCACCGTTCATCTCAAGGACAACGTAACGCTCTTCCTGGAGGCCGGCGCCACTCTGGTTGGTACTACCAAGTTGGATGACTACCAGTACTTTACCCCCCCTGCCAATACGCCCGAGGCAAGATTCGGCAAATGGCACAGCGCGCTTATTCTCGGTGTCGGTGTCAAAAACGTGAACATTGTCGGGCCCGGTGTCATCGACGGCAATAAGGTCTTCAATCCACGCGGCGAAGAGAAAATGCGCGGACCCCACACCATTATCCTCGGCAACAGCCATAATGTTACCATCAGCAATATCACGATAAAGGACTCGGCAAACTACGCCGTCATGATTGAATTTTCCGAACAGGTCGATGTCCGGCGCGTCAAGGTCACGGGCGGCTGGGACGGCGTCCACTTCCGTGGCTGGGTCGACAAGCCCTGCCGTGACATCAATATCATCGACTGCCAATTCTTCACCGGCGACGATTCGATAGCGGGCCGCTACGTCAACAACATCCTCATCAAGGACTGCATCGTCAACAGCTCCTGCAACGGCATTCGAATTATAGGCCCGGTTACGAATATGATCGTCCAGGACTGTCTCTTCTACGGCCCGGGACTGTTTCCGCACCGCAGTTCCAACCGCCGCAATATGCTCTCCGGCATTATACTCCAGCCCGGCGGCTGGGATGCCTGCAAAGGCCCCCTCGAAGACGTCCTCATTTCTGATGTTACGATGAAGAACGTCGCCTCGCCTGTAACGGTCTTGCTCAAGAGGCCCGGCAACACCGTTGATAATATCATTATCACCGACCTGACCGCAACCGGCGTCTACCGGGCAGCCGCCTCCGTCGAAAGCTGGTGCGAAACCGCCTGCGGACGTGTGGTTTTCCGTGACGCCGGCATCGAATACGAAGGCGGCGGGACCACCCAGCAGGCAAAAGAACCACCTCTCAAGCCCGGCGTCGATGTGCGAACCCTGCCGGTATGGGGCTTCTTTGCCAAAAATGCCCGGGACATTACCCTCGAAAACGTTAATCTGTACTGCGCCAAGAGCGACCTTCGGCCAGCTATTTTTTGCCAAGACGTGGAGCGGCTTTTCCTTGACGCCGTACGTTTTCCGCAATTCCCCAATGCAGCAGGGCCCATCGTGCTGAAGAATGTCAAAGAAGTCAAATCTCGTGATGTGGATATTGCCATTCCCGAACCGGCCGAGAAGAAGTAATTCATACCCCCCTTCTGGAGCTTTAGAACCGCGGCAGCATTATTTCGGCTCTGAAATTGGGTTCGTTTGGCTTTGTATTGGGTTTGTTCTGGCATTTTATTGGCTTTAATTGGCTTTGAATTGGCTTTGATTGGGTTCGTTTTGGGTTCGTTTGGGTTCGTTTTGGGTTCGTTTTTCCTAATTGACCAAGTGTCCATTTTGTCGTAATCCTTTGTTAATACTTTGTTTACGTTAAACTTGACTTTTCGGAATTTGGGTTCGTTTTGCAAAAAAAGTTTATTTTTTCGTACGTAAACTTTCGTACTTCGTAAGTCGTTTATTAACCACGGATTACGCCCCATTAGAAACAAAAGGCATGTTTCTAACGGGGTAAACGGATTTTTTAACCACGAAGCACACGAAGGGCACGAAGAAAAATTAGACAGGATAACAGGATTAACAGAGATCATAGAGATTTTTGGCCGGGTAAAAACGGTTCTTATTAGTCGTAAAGATGCATAAAATGTACAAAAGCTTACATAAAATGACCAAAAAAGTGTTTTATTTGTCATTAATACCCCCAAAATGTTAAACACTTAGGCTGGCTTGCCCTACTCGTGCGGTTCTCCGCTAAATTCCTGCCATTTCTATGGCTGTATGTATTATACCATACTCGGCCGAGATGTTCAATAAAAATCGAACTTTTTTAAATTTTTTCCACTTTTTTACTATTTTTCAAGTAAAGCTGGAACGCTACATAAGAAGTGGTAAAAAACTTTGGCAAGAGTAGCTGGCAGGCAGGATATTTTTACCTATGTTGAGAAGTATACTTTGGTGGCACAGAATTAGTAGGTGATGGCAATGTAGATGGCGGCAGGCAGCGTATGTGGAACGTTACATTCCAACAGTCATACGTTACGGCCAGAATATGTTCCCGTATACTCTAAACCAGTTAGGGTATTTTACGGGTATTGTTCTCGGAGTTTTTCTCTCGCTTTAACCGCTGGTCTACGTCTACGGTAACTACGGTGTAGTTGAAAATTATCTGCGGGTTACTTTTGGGTGAATCTTTCTTTATATTCTTTTCTTGCTTTAGCAATATCCTTTTTAGGAGCCCAATGAGTTCGTCCGAAGGAATCCATAATCCCTACATTAGTAAAAGGTTCGACCAAAAAACAATCTTTGTCGAAAGAAATAAACAAGTTACAAGTTTCTCCTACGTCCAATTCACATGGTAATTTTGAACTGTATGAGTCGTTGTAGTCATGAGTGAGAAAAGCGTATTTGTCTTGTCTAAATATCCGTCTCCATAAGGTGGCACTATTTGCATGGATGCCGTTACATCTAATTTTATTGGGCCCAAAATTAGTCGCACTAATAGAAATTTTGCTTGGTGTTGTATATTCACCTTGCATAATAATACTGATATACAATCTTACCTTTAACCTTGGTTTCATTATAACATTACAATAAATATTACATAAAAGAGCTACAACAGATATAACTATTGCAAAACCGCTTATTGTAATCGTTAGTATTTCATAATCACTCATATCATCCCACCATTTTAACGATTGCCGCTGGGTGTCTCGATTTACTTATTGTTTTTGCTTAGCCTCTGCTTTTTTCTTTTCAATTAGTTCGTCAAGGGTTAGGCCCTTTTTCTCTTGCTCCTTCGGATTCGCTGCAAGGTAGTCGTTGATGTATTCACGAACAGTGTTCATCACGCCCTTTTTCATGTGGTCTAAATCCCCCGCACCAAGAGACAAGTCGCTGTCCCAGCAAAATCCCAAAACAGTTAAGTTATTTCTGACAAGATAAGCCGGTTCAAGATGTTGTACATTATAGCAATAGTTGTAATAGCCCTTTGGGGCTGAGCCTTGGAGAGCAAACAAGTTTATCCTCAGCATTGGTTTACCGACCGTACTTTCTATTTCGGTTTTGGTTAATACTTTTATGCCGTACCTTCGCAGATCAAGCTCTATCTCTGTTTGGAGTTGTTGTGTGAATTGGTTGGATATGTCTTGTGATTTGTCTACGTTTGATTTTCCTACCCCGGCCGTAACAAGTACAAGGACGCCGGATGATTTCTGCAATCGTTCTCGGTAAATTTCTCTCCACAACCATTGTTCAGCACAAGCCTTGTTTATCCAATAGGCACTCGATACGCCCAATGCTACGATGCAGATAACCAGACAGATTCTTTTCCGTTTCATAATATCGCCTTTCATCAAATTTACTACCCGCTCATTTCATCCCACCATTATACCGGCTGCCACCGTCCACAACAATATTTTTTCGGTTGCCACCGCTCGTATTATATCATCCCACCATTTCAACGATTGCCGCTGGGTGTCCCGATTTACTTATTCATCTTTTGGCTTTTTGTCTTTTTTATTTTTGAGGGTGTAAATCAAGGACATAGTTATTAAAATAACTGAACCGACCTCAACACCAAAGCGGGACCAGTCAATTACAGGAAGGCCCGATGATATGCTGTTTTCTGCTCGCTTGAACTCTGGTGGATTGAAGAAAGCTCGGTGGCCATGGCCCCACCGTCGGTCCATCATTAGTTCTCCTGTTTGCCGGTTGAACGTTTTCTGTGCCCAAGGTGGAAAAAGGGCCATCAGAACGATAGCAATAATACCACACCACATAGCAATAAGTTGTTTCTTGTTCATAATCCAAATCTCCATCCCACCATTTCAACGAATGCCGCTGGGTGTCTCGATTTACTTATTCGTTTTGCTCGTCTTTTGCCTTAGCCTTCCATTTGCGTTCGATGATACCACCCACTATACCAATCAAACCGATAACCAGAGCAATAGTCCCGTAAATACCCACATCAACCAATTTATCTTCCCAAAAAGATTTGCTCTTTGTTTGTGCTCCTTTATAGTCTGTCGTTGGGTCAAACTTAAAAGAGGATAAAATCAGCTCACGTTCATTTTTAAATCGTTGCCAATCAGAGTCCAGACAGACAAATCTTATCTTAACGAATGCATACCTGCCGTAATTTTCAAGTAACAATGATTTCAGCCTGCCTAAGTTGGCCACTTCCATATCTGCACCGAGTAAATAAGACATATTTTCATTATCTAAATATAATTTACCCCATTCTATGGGAGAAACCATCCCTCGCAGACTTGCAGATAATTTCTCGTCAACATACTCTACTTTTGGAGTCTCTAAACGCAGCGTTTCTGTCGTCATCTTAAAGAATTTCTTAATTTCTTCCTTTTTCAATGGTTTGTTCACGCCATACTTGGAGTATCTCGTTACCTGTATTACCGCATAGGGATATTTTAAACTATTTTCCTCAAATTCTATTGCTAATATTGTTTCAATATCAAAAGTCAACTTGTTTTCAGACATAGAGGCTTCAAATGCTTGTCGGATAACATTTTCAGGCACTTGTCTCCATCCATCCGGGATTGCTACAGAATAACCGTTGGCTTCGCTATGAAAACGACCGGACTCAATAGCAAGGCACTTATCAGAGCATAGAGAAAACTTAGCCAGTACCACTATCACCAAAATCCAATACTTTTCCGTTTTCATAATATCTCCTTTCATCAAATATACTACCCGCTCATTTCATCCCACCATTATACCGAGTGCCCACATCAACAACCAACAAATTTATGGCATTATTAGAGAACCACGTAGGCCTGTCTCTCGTCCAAACCTTATAAAATAAGTGTTCATATAGGCACTACGCACGTCTAACGTGAGAGAAGCCAATTTGAACAACAGAATATGGGTGAAAAAGGCATATAAC
Source organism: Sedimentisphaerales bacterium (assembly GCA_049643445.1). Lineage (GTDB taxonomy): Bacteria > Planctomycetota > Phycisphaerae > Sedimentisphaerales > Anaerobacaceae > CS2-K091. Next base: position 968 of record JBARPZ010000098.1, on the reverse strand, counting down.
GTACTGGTAAGGCAGATATGGTTGATTTCTTCTTGACACACTTGAATCCTCTCCACAATATATATCTTATGACTATGTCCGAAACATTTGGATTGCTGAAGCAAAAATGTAAAGAAGGCTTTGGCGATGCCGTCAAATCTATTTTCAAAAACATCTTCTTATCGCTTATAGTTCTGATTGCCAGCAGTCTTGGTTTTGTTTTACTGTTGGTACGTCAGCATCTTGGCCTCACTTTCGAGGTGTCGGTCTTGCAGATACTGATTATCCTTGCGGTCTTTATCGTAATCGTCTTAGCTGTTCACTGGGCAATTTATCGGCTTCGGCAGCGGGGGACAGTCTCGGATTATTGCAGCGATGTTATTTACGATGTAGTCTGGGAATGGGACAGCGTTCTATTTCAGAATGTTGGCAAGATTGAGCTTACCCCCATATGTCCTTGCTGTGATTATCAACTTCACTACCACGACCACCCTCTCCATCGAGACTGTACACTAATGGAGTGTGAAGATTGTCATTGGACAACAGAGTTGCAAAACGACGGTAATCCTATAAAGCCCGTTATAATCAAAACTATAGAACAGCGAATACGTAGTGGTGATTGGATGAATGCTCAAAAACGTCTCAAAGAACTAAAGAAATAATAAAAAACTCACACCACCGGGATAATACGGGATTTCAGGCGATAAAATGTCAACGTTGTTGTATTGTTCCCTTCGGCCTTGCTCAGGGTAAACTCCCAAGCTCAGGATAAACTCACTTAACCCCCCAAATAAATTTGAGGGGCTAAACAAAAACAACCCCGGCCAAAGGATGGGTTTAAATATAAAGGCATAACTGTCCAGAGGCCGGGAAAGCCGGCGTTTTTTTTAATAGATCCCTCGACTGCGCTCGGGATGACAAGATTTGAGATTGCCGCGTCGCTACGCTCCTCGCAATGACATTTTTTCATGGATCCCTGCCCCCTGCCT
>JBARPZ010000097.1:0-2851 GCA_049643445.1 Sedimentisphaerales bacterium | reverse complement strand
GTGTGGAATAGGTCTGTGTGCCCAGTGGAACCACCCACTTGATGTTTTTGCCGGTGTCTGGGTCAAAAGTCTCCACCAGTCCTGTTTCGCTCGACACCATGTTCCGGGAATATCTCTGGCCCCACTGCGGCTGGTCAGTTCCAAAAACTGTGGAGATGGCAATGTGGGAACAAAACAAGGCGCAGATTAGCAAAAAACCAGGCGTTTTTGTTGTCAACATTGCATTCCTTTCATCACTGTTGAGAAATTCTTTCTATATCGAGTGCTTATTATATAGAATAGGTGACAGAATTTCAAGCTTGTTCACATCAACCACGGGCATTCTTCAAATTGGAGCCTATGAAACCGGTGCAATCATGGCAGGAGAGTTGATAACTGGACCCGGCAAAAAGCGATAAAATGCTGCAGTAGGGTTATATCCTTGCGAAATCAGGGGATAAAGATAAAATCAATATAATCCATGCCAAAAAGGCGCTGGTGTTGAAAGGAGTTTAAATGAAACATGTATTGCTTATAGTTTTGGCTCTCTGCCTATTGAGTAGCACCTACGCTGAGAAATCTAAGAAATCCAGGAAACCAGTCAAAGTGTTTCTACTTGCCGGCCAGTCAAACATGGAAGGGCAGGGCGTTGTTTCAATGGATCATCCCAGCTACTACAACAGCGGTAAGGGAAACCTTGTAAATACCATGAAAGATCCGAACAAGGGCCATCTCTATAAGCACCTTAAGAACGAAAAAGGCGAATGGGTTGTTCGTGATGATGTCAAGATAACGTTCAGGGACCGAAGCGGCGGACTGACCATCGGATACACAGGTTATGGCGGCTCAAGTCATATCGGCCCTGAGCTGCAGTTCGGCCATGTGGTGGGTGATTATTACGCCGAGCCGGTGTTGCTCATAAAGACCGCCTGGGGCGGCAAGAGTCTTTTTAAAGATTTCCGTCCTCCAAGTTCAGGGGGGACCGTGGGGCAATTTTACAAGCTGATGTTGGAAGATATTCATAAGGCTCTCGATAACATGGATGAGAGTTTTCCTGATCTGGTCGGCCGGGGGTACGAGATTGCCGGCTTTGTCTGGATGCAGGGCTGGAACGATATGTGCGAACCCAAGGCAATACCGGAATATGACAAGAATCTGGTCAACCTTGTAAAGGACCTGCGCAAAGAATTCAAGTCGCCGAATCTGCCCGTTGTTATTGGGGAGCTTGGCAATGGGGGTGCTAACGCCAAGGGCAATATGGCGGCTTTCAGAAAGGCCCAGAAGAAGGGCGCTGAACAGATCGATAACGCTGCCTTTGTTATTACCCACGACTTCTGGCGTGAACCTAAGCAATCACCAAATGTAAACCATGGTCACCACTGGTGTGGCAATTCAGAGAGTTATTTTCTCATCGGCAATGCTCTGGGTAAGGGCATCATAAAGGTTATCGAGGGCAAGACTTTGAAGAGCAGGGATTAGCTGAAAGCTCTTAGTCTGTAGTTTGGATATTGGGATTAGCGGTTTGTTTTTCTTTGTATATCTGCATCTCTAACCATCTGTTCCATGATTTTCCTTCAAGTGTTCTACCCATGCAGAAAGAGTAAGATGAACTCTTGATTTTTCAGGTATTTAATGTTAATGTCTCAATATGATTCAATACGCGTATGTATTTTTGTGCCCTAAGGGGTAACATTGAGTACTGATTCTGTGAAAATGCCATTTAGTGGAGGAAAATTCAAATGGTACATCGAAAACAAATTCTTGCAGCCGTTCTTACGGCGGTTGTGACAACCGGCCTGTTCACTGTGTCGGGCCTGGCGGAAGAAAAGAAGGTTGAACTGAGGCGTGATTACAACGTCAAACCGGTACCCTTTAACGAGGTTCATGTCAACGACGATTTCTGGACGCCTCGGCTTGAAACCAGCCGTAAGGTTACTATTCCCTATGCCTTCAAAAAATGCGAGGAGACAGGGAGAATTAGAAACTATGAAAAGGCGGCCGGCTTGATGGAAGGTAAACACGAAGGGATCTACTTCAATGATTCAGATGTTTACAAGGTCATGGAAGGCGCCGCTTATTCGCTGCAGGTGCAACCCGATACGATGATGCGGCTGTACCTGGATAAGGTAGTCAGGATAATGGCCGGCGCACAGTGGGAAGATGGGTATTTGTATACCTTTTACTCTATACCCAAGAGGCAGCCGAAAAAACTCTGGACCAACATCGAGGCAAAACACGAGCAGTACTGTGTAGGGCATATGTACGAAGGTGCCGTCGCCCATTACCAGGTCACTGGGGACAAGGCCTTCCTGGACATCGCCACCCAAAACGCAGACCTGATCTGCGACGTCTTCGCTGAAGGCAAACGCACCGATCCGCCGGGACATCAGGAAATCGAAATCGGGCTCTGCAAGTTGTATCGTGCCACCGGTGATGAGAAGTATCTGGACCAGGCCAAGTTTTTCCTGGATCAACGAGGCTGCAAAGGCAACCGTGGTCCAAAGGGTGATGGCGGGCTTTACGGCACGTACTCGCAGGACCACAAACCCGTCACCGAGCAGACCAGGGCCCTCGGCCATTCGGTTCGGGCTGCTTACCTTTATACGGGTATGGCGGATGTGGCGGCACTGACCGGCAACATGGAATATGTCAAGGCGATTGACACTATCTGGAAAGACGTTGTCGACACCAAGCTTTACGTCACAGGTGGTATCGGGGCGGCCGGTGGACATGAGGGTTTCGGCGGAGCTTATGAGCTGCCAAATATGACCGCTTACTGTGAGACCTGTGCGTCGATTGCCAATATTTTCTGGAACCATCGCATGTTTCTTATGCATGGTGACGCCAAATACATCGATGTATTGGAGCGAGT
>JBARPZ010000096.1:0-6368 GCA_049643445.1 Sedimentisphaerales bacterium | reverse complement strand
GCCCGGCACCATCTTTAAAGCAGATAAACCAGCCGCTATCGTTTTCAAATCAAACCCGGCTGCGAGGCACAAGCCGGCTGCCGCCAAGTGATTACTGATATTATATCGACCCAATAAAGGCGTTTTTACGAGTGATGACTGGCTTGAGTATTCCAGGACAAAATTCGTGCCGCTTACATTCATCGACTCTACATTAGCAGAGATATCAGCATGCCCATCGACCGCATACCATAAAACTTTGGCACTGGTTTGCCCGGCGATAAGCTCTGCCTCCGGTGCCTGTTTATTCAATACTGCAGCAGCGTCAGGGGAAAGAGCAGTAAAAAGCCTGGTTTTGGCAGCCAGGTATTGGGCTTTGGTCTTATGGTAATCCAGATGGTCGCCAGCGAGATTAGTGAATGCAGCAGCTTTGAAATTTATTCCCGCCAGGCGGCTTTGCGCGAGGGCATGACTGCTGGCTTCAATAACCATATACTTTGCGCCGGCCTCGACCATTTTCTGCTGTCCTTCAGCGATTGAAAGGCTATCAGGCGTTGTCAAATCCGCCTGGGCACTTTCCAGGCCGGTATCGTACACGATGGTGCCGATAAGGCCGCACTTTTCACCAGCCGTCTGGATAACGGAACGCACCAGATACGCAACAGTAGTTTTCCCATTTGTACCGGTCACGGCCAGGTTGGTTAATTTTGAAGCTGGATTGCCCCTGCCTGCCTGTGCCAAAATGGCTGCTGCTTGAGCAGAATCCTCAACAAGAATGATCTCACAGCCGGCATCAGGTATCTCGATTTTCGCTCTACTCTCGTTGGCCACTATAAATCTGGCGCCACGGGCTACGGCCTGGCTAATAAAATCGTGGCCGTCATATATCGTGCCTTTTACAGCTGCAAATACAGCGCCATCTTCAACAAGACGGGAATCGACGCAAATATCGGGGGCTTTACTCGAAGAAACCAGATTTAGAAGTTCGTCAAAAGTCATAGAATTCCATACATAATTTTTGCCTATTTTAGCCGGAAGAAAAATTATTGCGATGAAAATTTGCAGTTTTGAGTATATACTTGTACACGGCAGTGAATCTATTGATAAATCCCACGGTGGTATTATGAAAGGAATTGGATTATGAGAATTCGGTATCTTGTCGGCGTCTGTTTAGCATTGGCATTAGCGGCAACGGGCTGCAAAAATGAGCCGGAATCCATCCCGGAGGAATCTGCGGCGGTAAAATCCGTGTCGAAGGAAGTTACGCCGGAAAAAACTGTAACAGAACAACCTTTACGAGAAAAACCGGCATTAGAGGAACCTGTGCGGGATAAAGCCCCGGCAGAGCAACCTGTACCAGAGGAAGCCGCGTCAGATGAGACAGAATATTTCGCCATATTTATGGAAGGTAAGAAGGTTGGCCACGCTATACAGACCCGGGTCGTGGATGATGAAAAAGTAACGACCTCTGAAGAGGCCAGCATCACAATAAGCCGGGCTGACATTCCAATTACTATAAATATGACGGAAACTTCCATCGAGACCACTGATGGCAAACCGCTGGGTTTTAAGGTCGCGCAAGATATGAGTATTATGACAATGAACGTGACAGGGACAGTGGACGAACAAGGTACGGTGCATGTTACGACTAAGTCCACGGGAGATGAGCAGAAAAGCACGCTTGAATGGCCGAGTGGCGCGGTGATGGCTGAAGGCCTGCGTTTGCTGACACTGGAAAAAGGGCTGAAAGAAGGTACGACTTATACCGCGAATATATTCAGTCCTGGAATCCAGCAGGCCCTTGAGGCTAAAATACAAATTGGACCGAAACAAAACGTTGACCTGTTAGGGCGTGTCGTGTCTTTGACAGAAGTGACGACAACGCTCAACATACCCGGGGCCGGTGAGATTACCAGCAAAACCTATGTTGACGAGAACCTGCGAACACAGAAAAACGTTATGCCGGTGGCTGGATTGCATGTCGAGATGGTCGCCTGCGCAAAGGAATTTGCATTAGGCGAAAACGATGTGCTGGAATTAGTTGATAAGATGTTTGTGCGCAGCCCAGAGCCATTGGGTAATCTCAGCTCGGTCAAGTCGATTACCTACGATTTGATTCCAACCGGAGATGCGAGTAACTTAACAATACCCTCTAATGACAATCAAAAGGCACAGCAGCTCAGCAACGGCAAAGTAGTCGTTACTATCGAGCCCGTTGCGGCACCGCCAGGAGTAAGATTTCCTTATTCAGGCAGTGACAAAGCTATTCTTGAAGCCACAAAGCCCACAAGATTTCTACAGAGTGACCACAAAGAAATAATTGAGCTTGCCGGTCTCGCAGTGGGCCGCACAAAGGATGCCTCTGAAGCCATTAAAAAAATCGAGGCGTTTGTGGGCAATTACATTGAAAATACAAGCCTGTCGGTTGGTTACGCATCAGCAGCAGAGGTCGCGGCCAGCAAACAAGGCGACTGCAGCGAGTTTGCGGTATTAACGGCGGCGATGTGCCGTGCAGTTGGAATTCCGGCCCAGGTAGTGGTAGGTGTGGCGTACGTGGATGATTTTGCCGGTCATCAGGGCTTCGGCGGCCATGCATGGAACCAGGCGTATGTCGGCGGTAAATGGGTGGGACTGGATGCGGCCTTTAAGGGTACCGGTCGAGGTGGTTACGACGCCGGCCATATCGCTCTTGCCGCCGGTAACGGTGAGCCGGCAAATTTTCTCAATATGGCAAGCACACTGGGCCAGTTCAAGATTGACAAGGTTGTAGTCAGCAAGAAATAGAAACTTAGAGCATATACGAGATGTGTATTTTATGGATCCGGACAAGGCTCATCGTCCAGGATGCCATCAAGTAAGAGATTTGCCATGACCGGCCCGTCATCGGTCATAGTGACCCAGACTATATGGTCGAACTGACATTCTTCAAGACCGGCCGGCTTGCCCGCCTGGCCCTTGCCAGCCCCACCTGTTGTAGCTAACAGGTAATACTGCCGACCCTCTTGTATAGATTTGCTATATACGTGGAGATGCCCGGCAAAAACGGTATAAGGCCTGTCCGTCAATAACAACTCGAACTGCTGCCAATTTTCGTAGCTTCCACTAAACCACATAGGCTGATGCATGAATACAAGTATCCAGCGAACATCTTTGTTTGCTTCGAGAGCCTTTTGGAAGTACTGCATCTGCTGGTCATCAATCCAGCGGGAAGAACCATCCTGAGTGTTAAGGCAGAGAAACATGACATTGCGGTAGACGAAGTGGTAATGGCTTGAGCCGAGTCGCTCCTGCCACTTATTGGCCATTGCTGCGTTGCTGATATCGTGATTTCCGGGCACGTAAAAAAAGGGCATCTGCAGCTTATTGACTATACTATCAAATTCATCCCACTGGCGATTTAATTCAGTGTTATCCTGGGTGTAACCTTCGATTAAATCACCAATAGAGAGAACAAATTCCGGCTTCAAAAGGTTTAACTTTTCTACAGCATCAGCAAAGACGCCCGGCCGATGCCCGCCGGTGCGGTCAGCGACAATGGCAAACTGGAAATTATCAGGATTATTGTACAAATTAAGATGTGTCCAGGGATTTGCACTATCGGAGGTCCGAATTTTCAAGTCCGGCTCAACCCCGGCACAGCCAACGAGAATAATTGCAGAAACAAAAATAAACAGATTGCTCAGAAATCTCATAATGTTGGTCCCTGGAAAGATAAGGCGTAAAAAAAAGCTGCGAAACCTTAAATTCAAAAGTTTTTCATTTTTATCTTTAAGCACTGAGCTCTATTCAAACTGGATATCGGAGATAACAAATTCGACATTGCTGTTTCCATTATAGGTATTTATCTGCGGCTGATAGGCAACATTGAAGAACTCATGCTCAAGCAGCTTCTTCTCCAGTTTTCCGAACCGGAATCCGATACATCTGATTGAGGCTGTGTTGTCGGTTATCGCAAGCTGTAAATGGTCACCCCTTGCGCCAACTTTCCTCGGCGGTGAAGCAAGACGGACGCCCTTTGTTGCGAAAACCGGCTGAGGATTGCCAGCTCCAAACGGGCCAAGAAGGGAAAGTTCGCTGACCGCTGCAATGCGAAATTCCCGCAATGAGGACACTGCATCAATGTGAAGCTTGTCTACTACATCATCTTCATGTAAGTTCTGCTTTGTATGGGCCTCGAATTCGGCTGCGAATTGCTCTACTTTTGCAGAGTCCATTGTTATGCCCGCCGCCATTTTATGGCCACCGAACTTTGTTAAATGCTTTGAACATTCCCTGATCGCACTCAGTAAGCAAAAGCCAGGTATGGACCGGCCGGAACCTCGAGCAATTGCGTCCTCGATGCATAGCACAATCGTCGGTTTATAAAATTTATCCACTATTCGTGAGGCCACAATGCCTAATACTCCACCATGCCAATCCTCACTTGCAAGCACTATGCTCTTTCGGTCGGGGTGGTTGAGGCCAAGCCGGGTTATCATCTCGCAGGCCTGCTTGAAAATCTTCCGCTCACACTGCTGGCGCTGTCTGTTCTGTTCTTTGAGGTACTCGGCGATTTTCATGGAGCGAAGCTCACTATCGCTTGTCAACAGCTCGACAGCCAATCGAGCATGGCCCATCCGTCCTGCAGCGTTTAGCATTGGAGCAAGCCGAAAGCCAATATCGAAGCTATCAAGCCCCTGCCCTGTCAAACCAGCCGTTTCAATCAAGGCCTGTATCCCGGGCAGCTTGCATTCCGACAGGGCTTTTAGTCCATAGCTTGTCAGCACCCTGTTTTCACCGCACAGCTGGACAATATCGGCGACGGTACCCATGGCGGCAAGGCTGGTCGCATTTATCATAAACTCGCGTAACCTTGGTTCCAGTTTCGTGCCGACATTAAACTCATTTGCTATCGCCCAAGCCAGCTTGAATGCTACCATCGCACCGGATGAATCCTGGTTCGGGTATGCCTCCTGAAGTGCCGGATGGACAATGGCAACAGCCTTTGGCAGCTTTGTCTCAGGGGAGTGATGGTCTGTGATTATCAGTTCAATTCCCAACTGTTCAGCGAGCGATGCGGAGTCAAAATCTGTAATCCCACAGTCGACGGTGATTAAGAGCTTGGCGCCGGCTTTTGCCAGTTGCCGGACAGCTTCGGCGTTTAGGCCGTAGCCTTCATCGATTCGATGGGGAATATAGTAATCGACCTGCGCCCCGAGCAGGGTCAATACCTGCCAGAGAATTGCGACGCCGGTAATGCCATCTACATCATAGTCGCCGTAGACGGAGATTTTTTCCTTGTTTTTAATAGCCTGCTTTATACGATGGACTGCTGTTTCAATCCCAGGCATCTGTCCGGGGTCGATAAGCTCGGTCAGTTTCGGACGCAGGAAAATGCCCCCGGCGTGGACATCGGTTATGCCGCGATTGATTAAAACCTGTGCTAAAAGAGGCGAAACCTTCAGTGATTTTGCAAGCTGGGCAGAGCGGTCGTCCGGAGGCCGGATGACCCACTGCTTTGTTGGGGTCCCCAAGCGCACTTTGTTGGTTTCCCGCAAGGCCCGCAAAGTGGCAGGATTGGAGGTTTTTTGCATCCGTGCAGAAAGTTGCATTGAGAATCCGTCCTGTTCCTTATCTTTTTGACGAGATTAACAGGATAAAACAAGTCCGCCAAAGGCGGGGTAAATCCTGTCTGAAAAAATCAAATGCCATTATATCCAAAACGCGCCGCAGACTGCAAGGACTGTTTTGTTCAGAATTTCATGTCCGCCAGACAAGCTTTTTTACACTTCCATCCTTGTCCTTGTTACCAGCCACAACATGCAGTGTAAAATCGCCGCCTTTTGCAGTCAACCGAGCTTCCACCCAGCCAAGAGGCTCGGTATCACTGAAATTGTACCCCGTCGCCGGAAGATTAATCAGATGAATGCCCTCAAACTCCGAATACCTATATTCATGAGAATGACCATATAGAATGGCCTTAACCTTGCGAATGGATTTAACAAGATCAAAAAGTCGCGGTACATCCAACAAGTCTCCATCACCATCTCCCAAGGAATGATGAAAGCAAAGAATCGTCGGCGTATCATCGCACTTTCTTAAATAGTCTTCCAGCCATCGCCTTTGCGCTCTTCCTAATAATCCCGGCACTTTATTAACGTAAAAAAGAGAATCCAAAATAATCAGTCGAACGGGGGGCTTATTGAAAACTACTACGTGCTTGCTCGCAGCCGGTTGTTTTTCGCCCGCAATTGTATTAAAAATCCTCAGAAAGTTCTCTCGATTATCGTGATTACCAAGTGCCATTAAGACCGGTGTCTTTTGAGCAACAGGTTTTAGCAGTTTTTTCAGATTGGCATAATCACCTAATTTCCCCTCGAGCCGAGCCAAGTCCCCTGCAATGGCAATAC
>JBARPZ010000095.1:0-10653 GCA_049643445.1 Sedimentisphaerales bacterium | reverse complement strand
GGTTAGAGCCGGGTAGCCGAATCTGGAAACTGGAAACTGGCTAAAAACAACGAACTATGAACTATGTACTTTATCTACTATCTACGAACTATGAACTAATAAACTAAATCTGCTTTGCAGATTTATTATCAACATTTGCCGCCCCAGAAACGGCTATATACTAACGACTATCGACTAATTTGACCCCGAGCTGTTAAAATGGGAGAACTGGAAGGAATAAGGAGATATTATTATGGTAATGCCAAAAGCCCAAAGAATTCAACAAAGTATCACAACAAGGATTAAGAAGTTAAGAGAACAAAACATACTCACCCCAAAAGATTTTGAGCATCTTTACAAGCGCACACACGAACTCTATAATTTAGCAAAAGAAGCTAACAAGTTGGAAGAAATCAAAAAGATTATTGAAAGAAGATGAGTAAAGTAAGTAAATCAACAAGAGGCTGGCTGTACTGGTTCGCAAAATTTATGGGTGATGTTAACACTGTCAAGCATGGGCGTGTGGGGAGGAGAGTTGGCAGACGTGCTACGGGAAAAGCAACTGGGGCGTCAGGATAATTGATTATTTTCTATTGAGTATTGAAAATTACATTGGCCACAGAGGACGCAGAAAAAAATGCTTACAGAAAAACAGCTATGGTTGGATGACTCATATGAAATCGAAAGTATCTGGTATCCAAGTTTTTCTGTAAGAAAAACGCTATCCACGAAAAAAGATATTAGGCATCATGGCAAATTAACTTATTCTCCATCCAACGGAGCTTTGCTGCAGCTATATCACGAGGACGTCTCGCTTAACTGGTTTGATAATATGATTTATGGTGGAGAAAAGGATAGTTCTTGGCACGATAAAATAACTTGTCTAGGAATTTCACAGCATAGTGGCACAAACAAGTCAACAATATTCCGAGTTGGATCAGTATTCAGAGGTTTCCATTTTCCAGATCCCAAAGGTAGCAATATTTTAAAATTCGAATTTTCCATAAAACACTTAAATCAATGGTTGGAAAAAACGGGATTTAAATTTAATAGAAACATTAAGAGAAATTCTTTTACGATATGCTATAAAGGGAGTTCTGGTAGATGGTTAAAGCTGAACGATTTATTTGATTTTAAGATATCTACGTCTGCTTGGTCTCCACATGAAGTAAAGGATTATGGAAAAATAGAGACTAGAGAACATGTTGTATTTCAACTAAGAGGCAGAAAAGACACTCCCCAAAAATACTCTGATTTTATTCGCTTCATGGAACCCATCCTGGATTTTTTCACACTTGCTTCTCTTGATTGTGCTAATCCTTTCAATATTGGTGCAACTGGAGACTTTGGTTATATTGATGGTTTCGATGACCAAAAAATCCCCGCGAGTGCTTCAGTATCCTTATCGCCAATTGCCATTAGCAATCGATGGTTTGAGGTAAAAAAGTATGACTTTCTTTTTTGTGAGGAAGACTTAGAAAAATCCCTACAGTATTACTTGAAGAACTGGCTTAAAAAGTACCAATTAATTTGTACTCTTTTTTCCCTTTATAAGAGTGCCATTTATAGCGAAAAGAGCGTTGAAATCAAATTTCTATTACTTTCTCAAGCGGTCGAATCATACCATCGTAGATTCAGAGACGGTTACTACCTCTCAGAACCTGAATTCCAGACTTTCGTGTTAGATCCATTGTATAAAGCAATCCCTGCTCAACTAGAACGAAACTTTAGAGAATCGTTAAAGAATCGCCTAAAATATAGTAATGAATATTCCTTGAGAAAACGTATTAAAGATTTAATAAATGAGAATAAGAATATCTTGGAAAGATATTTCAAGGTGCCTAAAAATTTGGAAAATAAGATTGCAAATGCAAGAAACTATCTGACCCATTTTAATGAAGATAATCACGGAATAAAATCGAGCGACTTAGCATTTTACATCACCGTACTCAAAAAATTGTTTGAATTAAGTTTGTTGAGAGAAATCGGTTTTGAACAAGATAAAATTTCTGAATTAACCAAAAATTGTGAATCTTTTCGATGGTTAGAATATAATGCTCCATGGAAACTACGCTATGAAAGGTAATCCTTTGAAGAGAATTAAAGGTGTCCGGAAATTTTTTGTTTCAAGAGATTGGACGAGTCCGCCATAGGCGGATAAATATTGATGAAGCAACGGGAACTTCTTATACAGACTGTATAATCATTGTTGGGATTTGGTAAGAAATGTATAAAACGGTCTCCAGTCGCCTAACTGCATTTTGGCAAGTCGATGGAGGGCATCTTGCGCGTTACTTAGAAAGAAAATCTGTCATTATAAAATCGCTTTTAGAAGACTTGATCCTGCACGATCAAATTCTAGTACCCACCCAAGATTACTTAACAGCATGTGGTCTTATACTCATAATTGGCGAAAAAGGATTTATTGAGCTTCTCGAAAGAGATAAGCTGAAATTCATAAGAACTCGTGGGGGGATAGTATTCCTTAGCGGTAAAGGTCCAGCCGAACTTGGAATTGTCAGTACTCCCCAAAACCAACATCCCAGCGATTCTCCCATTGAACAATCTGCCAATGCTGGTTTGAGTGTTATTGGAGATAGAATAAAAGAGAAAAAGAAGCTTCATGAGCTAATTGTTCAGAATTCCCTTCCGATAGAATCGTCTACAATTTTAAAAGCGGTTAAGCGGGAATCCGTACAAGATCTGAAATGCACAAATCTATGGAGGCCAGAATACGAAGCTAATAGTCCAGATTGTATAATCTTGCCAAAAAGTAATAAGATAAAAGCGCAAGTCATTGGCACCAATGACCCAAAGAGAAATATTCAAAACGCCCTTTTAGCATTAGCGTATTATAATTCTGACTTATATCTTGCAGAAAAATTTGAATGCCAAGATATCAGTCCCTTTTTTCCCGTTGGGGACCTGTTGGATATAAAAGAAAAACGCCTTTTAAAAATTACTGGTTATTCTAATAAGCTTTGGACATTGCTTGAAGTTAACGGCGTTCCTAATTTTTCTCAAATTGATCTTACTCAAGGTTCCAATCTGAGTGATTTTTTGAATGTTGCAACAAATAAAAACGCTAAGGATTTCCGCCACTGGTTTCATACAAATCAGGAGTTAAGCGAAAAAGAAATTCTTCGTGAATATATAGGTGCATTGCAACGAGTGCCTTGGATTCAGAAGCTGCCATCGAAAATATTGAGGTTTGTAGTATCATCAAGTGCTGGCCTTGTACCTGGATTGGCGCAGGTCATAAGTTTTTTTGACACTTTTATCGTGGATAGACTGTTTAGGGGTAAATCACCGAAATTTTTTATCGATGATCTTACAAATATAACAGGAAGCTTAAAAATCCAACCGCCGCCTATAACATATCGCAGAAAAACCAAAGATATGTCGCACAAGAAGAAACGAAAAAGACAAATAGCAAAGGCTTCTAAAAAAAGGAACAGAAAGTGTTAGGCAACCAAAAGCAACGACAACTCTCTCATACAAATCTACGTCCAAGTTAGCAAACCAAAAGAGTACTGGAGAGGCACACAGAATATCCTAAATCCCAAATCCCGTCAATATAATAACTTCCGACAATATTCCCTCTTTTACGCATACACTCACCTGTCCCTGCAAGTCTCAGGCAGGGATCCAGATGTCTTTATTCTCAAATTTTTATTAAAAATGTTCGATTTTCATTGAATATTCCGGCCAAGTTTGGTATAATACTTACTGCCATAGAAATGGCAGATTTGGAGGGCCAGCGGCCCACGAAAAGCCCAGCAGGGCACGTTTTCAGGCAAGCAAGCCTAAGTGTTTAACATTTTTATTTTGGAAATTAGGATTTGTTTAGGATTTAGATATTAGGATTTAGGATTTCATCCTACAATATGCAGAGCTACGAACTAAGAACTACGAACTACCGACTAAATACGAGCGACGAGCGACAAGCGACGTGCGACGAATTTGCACTTTTTTGTGCATTTTATGTAAGCTTTTGTACATTTTATGCATCTTTACGACTAACAAGAACCGTTTTTACCCGGCCATTACGATCCTTGCCTACTTTTCAAGTAGGTCCCCGAAATCTGTTTACCCCGTTAGAAACATGCCTTTTGTTTCTAATGGGGCGTAATCTGCGGTTAATAAACGACTTACGAAGTACGAAAGATTACGTACGAAGAAATAAACTTTTTATGCAAAACAAAGCCAAATTCCGAAAAGTCAAGTTTAACGTAACTAATGTATTAACAAAGGATTACGACAGAATGGACACTTGGTCAATTAGGAAAACAAAGCCAATTCAAAGCCAATTCAAAGCCAATCAAAGCCAATTCAAACCCAATCAAAGCCAATTCAAAGCCAATTCAAACCCAAACAAACCCAATTTTCAGGCACAAAGGATTGACGGCCCCGTACAAATCGCTAAGATATCTGAGAATGTTTGTTTTGCTCATATAAAGGATTATATTTTTAGGAGATATAGGCCATGAAGAAATTAGTATTGAATGTGCTTTTAATAGCTATTTTGTTTGTGATTGGCTGCTCTAAAGGCGAAAGCTACGTTCGGGCCGGCTACGATTTTTCAAAGCTGACCAAGGTTGCTGTTGTCGATGTTACCGGCGTTGTGCAAGGTGATACGGCCAAGAACCAAATCGCCGACTTCTTCGGGATGGAGCTGTTGAAAAAAGGCTACACGGTTGTAGAGCGGGCGCAGGTGCAGGCACTGCTTGATGAGCAGGAGTTCCAGGCCTCGGACCTCACCCGTGCCGAAGATGCAGCCAAAGCCGGCAGGATTCTCAATGTACCGGTCGTACTTGTGGTCAACATACCGAAGTACAAAGAAGAAATGAATATGACGGCAAAGATGATAGATGTCGAAGACGCCAGTATTCTGTGGATGGGCACCGCATCCGGAACCACCGGGAAAACTTTAGCAACGATTTTCGGGGCTGCCGCAGGTGCCGCTGCCGGCGCCACCGTTGCCGGCGATGGTGACGAGCTCATAGGCGGGGTCATCGGGGGTGTATTGGGCGGCGTGGCAGGGAACGCGTTGTCGCCGCAGCAGTCTGAAAATTTACAAAAGTTGACAAAGAAGATGTGTAAAGACCTGCCGATGCGAGTCGCCCGGTAAATGTTGACAGGCAGGCGGCTTAGAACGGACGAAAGGAACTTGATGAAATGTAATGGCGAAGAGCATAAAAAATACCCTTCGCTTTGTTTCCGTTATAAGGCCTGCATTATTTGACTGCTGAGAGAAAAGCTTCGATGTTCTCTGTGGAAACACCCGGGGGCATACCCCCTCCGGCCGATATTATAATACGGCTCTTGTCCGCCACCGAATCGAGAGCGGCTTTGACACTGTTTTGAACCTGTTCGGGTGTGCCTGCCGCGAGGACATCCCGCGGGGGTATGTTGCCGACCAAAGTGACCGAGTTGTCCGTTAGTTTCTTCATCTCGGCCAGTGTGTGGTCGGAGCTGAAGTTAAACATATTCACGCCGATTTGCGGAAGATACGGCGCACAAACGAGGCCGCCGGCATCGTTGTGGAAGAATTTCACGGCCACATCGAGCGACTGAAAAATGCGGGTGAAATAAGGCAGGACGAATTGCTTGAAATCGTCCTCCCCGAGAAAGCCGACGATGTCATCGAGGATTAATATCCCATCGATCGATGGGAAAGTCTGTGCCTGAACTTTGAGCCAGTCAATAATGAAATCGGTAACGGTCTCAAGCAGCTTCTTGGCCTCATCGGGATTCGCCCGGAAGGCTATGAGGAATTCAGTAGTGTCTGCAAGGAATGTGGCGATGTTCAAAGGCCCGCGCGAGACAGCAAACTTAATATCGTGACCTTTGCTCTCGATTTGACTCTGATAGTGTTTGAGACGGTTGAGTACGAAAGGCAGCAGACCGTCCGTTTTGGGATTTGGCTTGCTGAGCGAATGCACCTGTTGAATGTCTGTAATGATTTTTTCGGCGAAAGGCAGGTCGTCTTCCGACCAGCGACATTTTGAGCCGAAGGCGGACGGCTCCGTGCACATGCCAAATTCAGACCAGAATCCCGGCAGAAACATTACCTCCGGGAATTGTTGGACGGCCTTTAGGTTAGCTTCGAACCACATCTGCTCGCTGGAGAAGTAGTCGAGGATGGAAATCCCCGCCCAGCCCGGAAGCCAGGGGCTGTCAATAATGAATCCTACCAGCAGCGGCTCAAAGACTTCGCCGTTGATTACGGCCAGCAGTTTTTCCCATTGCTCGTTTGTCATGCTGTCAATCGCTTTGGACGGAGGAAATGCACTACGACGCACAGGCCGATAAAGCCGACCAGCAGTCCGATGCCGAGCCACTGCAGCTTAGACCAGAGACTCCAGACGCTTCCGAATGATGCAGCACCGGCTGCCAATCCCATAAGGATATTCCAGAGGATACGTTTAGCCCCGATAGGCATATTCTCACCAAGGAAACTCTTCTGGTTCATCAGCAGGAAAAACGCGAAGTATGCAATGGGCAGCAGTACCATTGCAAAGACGGACGTCGGTATCGCAAGATATGGCGCCGCGTCTTTCCAGAAAAACGGTCCAAGCGCTCCGACCGAGACCATCAGGCTTCCGAATCTTTGAGTCCAGCCCCTCGGCGGCCTGCCCAAAAGCTCACAAAAGCAAAGCCCATTGATTGTCATCAGCATAGTAGCGGCGCTCATCGCCATACCGATAACTCCCAGGCCGAATACATACTGGGCGATAACAGGGCCTGTTAGCGGCGCGAGTGTATCGGCGAGGTTGAAGGCATCACGCTTGACGAGGATAGCCGACATTCTCTTATCAGCTTCGGGCAAGGCATTTCTTCTCGCGGCCTTTTGTTCGTCTGTTAGCTTGTTGAATTCCTCGGCGCCGATATCAAACGTGATACGGTTATTCAGAAGCCCCTTGTATGGATTGACAAGATTCTTAGCTGGCTCAATCTTATTGCCTTGCGCGTCGACTTCGCCGAGGAAGCCCGGGGCCGGCTGTCCATGGAACTGTGATGAAGAAGCAATAACCACACAGCCCGTCGCCAGGATGAAAGGGATAAATAATCCGGTTGACAGATCAAAGATAGCCAGGCCGCGGAAATATTTGTCCCAGCCCTTGCGGAGCATCGAGTAGGGCAGCAGGAAAGTCATGTTAATACCAACTGCAGTGGCAGCCGCGCTTATCATAACGTCACGCTGCTGGCCAACAATCATATTCGTCCAGAAAGGCTGGAACTTGTCGGCCACCTTTTGTATGTGAGGCATTATTATGTCGGTAGGTTTCGTGAACAGGCTCAGGTCGGGAATCATGCCGCTCAATATTTCACCCCAGACAATCTTTCCTTCGATGCTGAGTTTGATGACAACGCCGAGAAAGCACAGCACAATCATACTGACGATTGTCTTAATCAGGATTTCGAATATCTTCGTACCCTTGCCGCCGGCCCCGTACGTCATCGTAAAAGTCAGGCAGATCGCCAGAAAAATCGCACCGGCGATCATCTTGCTCGGTATCTCCGCCATGACTTCAGGCCCCAATAACCTGGGCACGATGTTCTGTCGAAGTGCCGCTGTTCCCAGAGCGAACTGAGGCAGCGACCAGACGAGATTAGCCATCATCGAGGCAATCAGCCAGCCCCAGCCAAGGACAGGATTGACATGTTTGTTAATTGCATGCAGGGGACGCTCACCGGAAGAAAGTGTTACATATGCGATGGCGCTCATCATGATAATACCTAAAATCATCGCCAGCGGCTGAAGCCACATAAAGCTAAAGCCCACCAGCACACCCAGATACAGACTTGAAGACAGCGAGCCGCCGCCCAGGGTTATACCGCTCTGCAGCCAGCCGGGACCTGATAACTTTAAATACGTCTTAAAAACCGCTCCTTTGCCTTTCTTCTGCGAATCCAATATCAATTGGCGGTCCTTTTCGATGCGCGGATTCATATGCATCACTTGCTGAGGTCTTTCGCCGTTTCCAGCCATATTTTAGTCTCCTGTCTAATGCGTTATGGGACGTTCTTGGATAAAATATATTCTCGTGTTTTCAAAACGACTTCCGGGTTTGTTTCGAACGGCAGACAGCCTGTACCGATACAAACCTTCTCTCTATTATTTGCGAGTTGCAATACTCTGTCAACTTCCTTTTTGACGGCTTCAAGATTTCCTGATGTCATTGGTCTCGGATCCATATTGATTCTAACCATTACTTCAGGATGTGCTTTCATTTTCTCCATAAACATTTTCTGGTCTGTCCCCACAGGGCAGCAGACATATCCTGTTCCTGTCTCCAGAATTGCCTCAAGAATTGGAGCAGTATCGCCGCCCATAACACACGGGATAGGATGACCTACAACGGACGCTGCTTTCTCGATAATGGATACAAGAGCGCCAAGCTCGATACTCCTGAAGTCTTGTGGAGACATCAACGGAGGCACCGCCGCCGATTCAAAAAACGCAATGTCCAAACCGTGACGGACGATTTCTTTGCAGAATTCAACTTGTCCTGTGATGAGATGGAACAGAGTTTCAATAACCGAATCCGGGCTGGTTGCAATCTCGCACAGCAGGTTCTCAAAGCCCATCAGGTTCGTTGCTATTGAGAAGGGGCCGGCCACAGGTAGTCTAACATCCGCCTCCGGGCATTCGTTTGAAACTCGTTTGGCAGCTTCTATAGCCATTGGAATGCGACCATCCGTTTTCGGGTCAAACGGCTCCAGGTTTATTAATTCTTTTGTTGTTGAGTATGGATGTTTGTGAATAGCAGGAATTCCATTGCCGCTTGGTTTTTCTACAGTCGCCCCATATGCTTCGGCCTCAAGGTTATAAATATCTATCCCAACCACGACAGGGGCGTGATTATAAAGATGGAATGCTTCTATGTTACCTTGAGCTAACAGGTCTTCACTTCGCGATACCTCCCATGGGCTTTTGCCAATTACTTTGGCTGCGTGTTCATATACGGAAGGAGAGAACTGCATTTATCTTAATTCCTTTTTCTCCGTTTAATTTCCCGGATTATCGCGGCGTTGTCCAAATCTCCATCGCCTGCTTCAATTGCCTTTTTCAAAGCGTCTAAATGTACCCGCGACAGGGGCAGTTCCTGACCGGCTTTTTCTGCGTATTTCAGGATAAGGGAAACGTCCTTGTGGTGCTGGCGGATCCTGGACTCGGCGGCGAAATCATCGTTAAGCATCTTTTTGCCTTTTGTGTCCATAACAGCCGAGTAGGCGGGAGTTGCTTTGAGCAGTTCCAGAAAGGTCTCCGGTTCGAGGCCCAGCTTGTTCGCAAAGACAAGCCCTTCTGCCAGAGCTACACGGTTCAATCCGAGGATAAGATTGCTGGCGAGCTTGGCCTTGGAGCCATTGCCGGAAGGTCCAAGGTAGAATACTTTTTCTGTAAGTGTCTGGAAGATATCCATACAAGTTTCGAACGCCGCTTTGTCACCACCGACCATAAAAACGGCTTCTTTGTCCCTGACCTGCCGGCTGGAGCCGGAGATAGTCGAGTCCAGCAGGTAAATTTCTCGTTCTGCAAGCCGTTGCGCAAGCGCCACGGTTTCGTCAGGATCGCCAGTGGTCGTATCGATAATATATTTCGGTGGTGTTTTAACCTCCAGGATACCAGCGGGGCCTTCAACGACTTGCTTTACAATGTTTGTATCCGGTAGTGAAAGTATGATGCGGTCAACTTGTTGGGCAACCTCGGCCGGGCTGCTAACGGCTTTTCCGTTCAACTCTGTTAAATGCCTGCACCTTGCCGAATCGATATCGAAGCCGATGACATCGAAATCACCGGCTAACAGGCCCTCTGCTATCGCCGTTCCGACAAGGCCCAAACCCACAAGACCGATTTTATCTTTCATCCTTTTTATCTCATAGATTTAATATAGCTAACATAACTAACACGCAGGCTAAGCAGATTCCAAGTGCTATCAAAAAACCCACCCAGGACTGGCGGGACGGTTTGACAATAAAGAGGCCACCGGTGGTGAGCCAGCGCCTGGATTGCGGTACAGCTTCGTCGAGGGGCAAATCGAGTTTCTCTTCCTGGCCAATTGGAACATAAATCTTTGTGAAAAATTTCCCGATTTGCTCAGCTTCCGGAGGTTTGGTAATTAAGCTGCCGATCACGCCGCCCAGCAAGCCCGCGCAAATCGGGGCGCCGATTGTAATCGCACGTATATCGCTGGTATACTCAATTACGTATCGAGTCAGGATGAAGGTAACTACGGCTGATATGGTGCTGCAGAACATCCCCGTTGTGTTCATTCGCCGCCAGAGGATTCCCATTGCTGTGGATATGCCGACCAGACTCAGGATGTTGAAATAATCAAGAATTGCTTTCACGAGGTTGCTTCGCATCAGAATCGCTCCCACAAGTGATAGAAGGGCAATGACAATGCCTATCATCCGGGTTGCATGTACGAGCTGCTTCTCGTCGGCTTTCGGATTTACGTAAACGCGGTAAATATTTTGAGAAAAGAGTCCCGCCACCGTTACCTGTACCGCATCGCCGGATGACATTGCCGCCGCCATCACACAAGCGAGCATCACCCCCTGGAGCACAGGCCCCAATAGATGGCTGATTGCATCGCCGAAGGCGGCATCCTTATGGATTGCCGAACCTGTATTGAGCAGATAAGCCAGCCAGCATAGTCCCAG
>JBARPZ010000094.1:0-1955 GCA_049643445.1 Sedimentisphaerales bacterium | reverse complement strand
TATTTGTGAGGTAGGCAATACGCTGCAGTTCGATTGAAAGATGTTTGGAAGCTAGCCGCTGGAATACTCGCTGTGTGTCTTTGCCTGCAAAAGATCTTATCACTGTAACAATAATAACGTATTACGCTATTGTTGTTAAGCGTTATTATATACTCTTGTAAGTCGAATGCTGAGCTGACTTTCGCCCTCGTAGCGGCCGAAGGGAGCGAGAATGCGTCTGCTACATTCGTTTGTTAGTTGCTTCGATCTTTTTACCTTTATTTCTGTTTGTTACATGAACATCTATCTCAGCTGTCTTCTTAACAATAGGTCATCTATGTTTCTTCTCCCATCGATAACAGCAAGTATATATACCTTTATCTCCTCGATTTTATAGAAGATTCTCCATGGAGCATGGATAAGTTCACGATATTTATATATATTATGCTTCTTCAATTCCGGTATGATCCTTCCCCGTTTGGGGAATTGGTATAAATCATTTGTTTGTTTTTCAAGCGAATCTAGAATTTTTAAAGCGGTCTGCGGTGAGTCTTTGGAAACATATTCAATTATCTCACTTAAATCATCTTTCGCGGTTTGGCTCCAATATACCGTATATTTGTCACCCATTTTTAATGTTATTCCTTAGTTCGCGAAAAACAGCATCGTTTTTTAATATCTTTCCATCTTCAATTTCTTTTTCACTTTGAGAAATGAGCTTCATAATACCTATGGAATTTAGCATCTCCTGATATGAATCTGTATCGAGTAATACCGCTTTTGCTTCCCCATTCTGAGTTATCACGATTGGATTATGTGTTTCATTTACTCTTTTTAGCATATCAGCTGCATTTGTTTTTATGTATGAAATTGGTTTGATATCGTCTTTGAAATTCATGCTTACCTCCAGTACGTATATGGTACTTAATTTAGACTGGCCTGTCAATCCATTTCAAAGCACTGTTGTTGATTTCAGCCTCCGCCCCCCAACAGCTTCAAATTTTGTTGATAAATATTGTCGAAATTACCAAATCTAAATTAGTACCTTACTACTGATTTTCTTGCTTTTTTGGCAAGAAAATATTTTAATCAAGAATGTGGCTTGTCCACACTAGGTCACTTAGAAATTATTATTGTTCTCAGTAAGGCAACTAACGTTAAGCTCACGAGCGCCCTCGCAGGCGCTAAACGACGAGAAGGCGTATACTCCATCCGTTTGTTACATTGCTTTCATATCTCGTATGTCGGCCAACACCTTCCGTAGTTCATCCTTGTTGTAGAACTGATCTGTCACGAACTTATGGATGATCATGGTGATTAACGTTTGGTATGGAATCCCATCCTGCTTAGCTCGCTTCTTCACCATCTACAGATCAAATTCAGAGAGTCTGAGGCTGATTGCTTGATTTTTCCGAGAACGGTCAATGATGCTTTCAATGCGAGTTCGTTTCTCAGCGCTCACACTTCGCAAATGATGTGCATTCTTTTCAATTTCCTTTTCTTCCGGTATCAAATTATACTTCATCGATTTTCTCCGTAAAGCCTGTGATATTTGCGACTTGAATTGTGAACTCTCGCCGTTCTTCTCGACTGAAGTCTTGGGCGATTAGGCCGCTGTCCGCACTGCCGAAATAGTTAATCGAGTCCGTAAGGTCCTTCCCAATGTAAATCTTGTCGTTGGAGTACATGATCTTGTAGATTACTTTGATTGAATGAAAAGGGGCATCATACCCATTCAACCGCCTGGTGAATTAAATATGATGTCCCTTTAATTCTATTGGGCCCTCAGTCTTTCCCAGAATCCGCGTGGAGATAGGATGAGTAACTTTTCGACGCTTCCAAGATTCTGTAATTCCAAATCACCTGTAACAAAAACATCGGCTTTTGCTTGTAAAGCAGCCCCGAGAATAGGAATATCTGATTTGTCTTTCAATTGTAATGGAGGTGGATTAGCTTCTTCGGCCACAATAGTATCT
>JBARPZ010000093.1:0-3963 GCA_049643445.1 Sedimentisphaerales bacterium | reverse complement strand
CTTCTCGCTGTCGCCGTGGTGGTTTGAAAACGAAACGACTGAAAAGGACTTTGAGAAAATGCGAGAGCGCATTAAAAAATCCAATGACTGGATAAAGCGAATGCGCATCCTGTGGAACTGGGACAACTTATTGTATATTAACAAGGTGCCGAGACCGTCCAATGTCGATTTGTTTCAACTGCGACGTGATCTTGAAATGCGCCGATACGCAAAACCCAAACCACAATACTATGACACCGATGCCTATTGGAAGGCAGTTAATGTATATGAACCTCTCATAAGAAAGCTATTAAACAACGGTAAACCAATAAAGACACAGGAACAATATTTACGTGGAAGAAACGTTTTGATTTCAAATTAATGTATAAGGAGAAAATTATGTCGCGCAGATTCCTCACTATCGTATGTCTTGCAATGTTAACTTTACAGATCGGTTGTGGAGAGGGCACTACAAACGATAAACTGGCAAAAGCAGGATTCATACGAATCTTCAACGGCAAAGACCTGACAGGCTGGGAGCCGAGCGGCGGTGCCAAATGGGTCGTCGAAGACGGTGCGATTGTCGGTACCCAAGGCGACAACTATGCTCACGGGGACCTTTTCACGAAAGATACGTACAAAGATTTTCTGCTGACTGCTACCTATAGAGTTGAGTGGCCATGCAATACAGGTATCTGGTTTCGCTATCAGTCACCGTCGAAATCATACCAGGCTGACATCCTTGAGTACAAGAATCCCGTGTGCTATTCCGGCTCGCTTTACTGTCCCGGGAAAATGTTCATCGCAATGAATACGGATAAAACACTCTTGGACCGGGACGGCTGGAACACAATGAAGATTCGCGCCGAGGGCAAGCACCTTCAAATCTGGCTGAACGGCCGGCAGGTCGCCGATGTGCAGGACGACACCAGCGACTCGGGCAAAATCGGTTTTCAGGTACATCCGGGAGAAGAATTCGGCCCAATGAAAATAATCGTCCGCGAAATGCTGCTCAAGCCGCTGTAAGCGTTAACATCGCTGTTCCGACAAGGACAAAAAAGGGCTTCAGAACATCAGGCTGAAGATTCCACCTGAGCCTCATCCTGAATGTATTCTTTTGGTTTGTACCAACGAGCCACTGGTATGAAAATAAATGCGGTCACCAGCATAGCTATCACAAAGAACCAGTAATAACTCGCCCCCGGTAGTTTGCTTGTGCCATCTTCATTTTGGATAAAGACGTTTACTAACGCAGTAAAGGCGTTTCCGATCGATATAGACAAGAGAAAAACCGCCTGGATGGAAGATTTCATTCTTTTCGGTGCCTGTGTATACGAGAACTCAAGGCAGGTGATCGAAACCATTATTTCGCCGGCAGTCAGAATTACATAGGCAAAGGCCTGCCAGGCGATAGTGGGTTTGTATCCCGCACCAATTCGCATCTCAATCCAGGCTGAAACAACAAAGGACGAAGCGCATACAAACAGACCTATCGTGATTTTGCGAAGTGCCGTCAAAGGAAACACCTTGTTTATGGCCGGATAAATAACATAAGAAAACAAAGGAATCATAACCATAATCAAAAAAGGATTTATGGATTGAAGTTGTGCGGGCTTCCATGTAAACCAAAGCCACCGAAGGTTCATATTCTCTGCCTGCAGGACCCAGGCAGATTGCGTTTGGTAGAAAAGTGCCCAGAACGGCGCTATAAACAGATAGAGCAAAGACAGTCTGCCCAGTGCTCTGAGTCCCTCACCACTAAAAGTCTCCTTGACAAAGCCAAAACCGCCGGCAGGGATATGTACGAATTTCTTTCGGCCCCGCCAATATGCAGCGGCAGCCACGATCATTAGCGCTGCAGGAACACCGAATCCGAGCATCGGGCCGTATCGGTCCAGCAAAATAGGACAAAGGAACATCGAAACACACGCTCCCAGGTTGATGGAAAAGTAGAACCACGCATAGAACCTTGATAACAAATGCTCATTTGTTTTTCCGAACTGATCACCCACATTGGCGGAAACACACGGCTTGATTATCCCCGCGCCTATGGCCATCAGAACGAGGCCTACTCCAAGTCCAAGACGGGTTTGGTCGAATGTCAAGGCCACAAAACCTACGCAATAAACCAAGGAAAAGTATATTACGGTTCTGTACTTGGCCAACCAGATGTCGGAGAGCAGAGCGCCTACGAAAGGTAAAAAATACACAGCAGAGTTGAACAGGTGAAACCAAGTCAGGGCTTGCTCGTCCCCCATCACACTGAGCACGCCATCCCGACCCATGAGATACTTGGTCATGAACACAACAAGTATGGAAGTCATGCCATAGAACGCAAATCGCTCAGATGCCTCATTTGTGAGGATGTAGGGAATGCCTGCGGGCATCTTTTTCGATGGGATTGGTGCGGTCAGGTACTTACTCTCAGCCATAATAAGTCACGCCCCTTCTTTTACTCGTGAAATATCCTATTTCAAATTTTCATACATTAGCTCTGCAGTTTCCTTGTCATCGCAACGGCAGTATAATACACTCATTACTACCCGGTATCAAAGAAGAAATGAAGGAATGTCAAAATATCAAGGAGATTAAAAATCTGTTTTCAAAAAAGCTGGGTATCCAGAACAAACTTGATTTCAATATTTACAGGTGATAATATTGCTGCGACAGAACGTATATTTGAAAGGAGTATAAAGCTATGAAGACTTTATCAAATCTTGTTATGATGCTGGCAATTAGTGTTATTGTGTTCGGTTGTGCGCCTAACGAAAAGGATAAGGAGAAAGAGTTGGAGAAGTTCATCACCGCACATGTACGAAAAATCAAACCTATGGAGAAAGAAACCAATCTCGCCTGGTGGGACGCGGCCGTCAGCGGCAAAACCGAAGATTATGATAAAGTCAGCAAACTGACTCTCCGGATACGCCGCGTTTACAGCGATACGGAAGAGTTTGCTTTCCTTAAAGAAATGAAAGATTCCGGTCAAATAAAGAACGCGATACTGGCACGTCAATTGGAAGTACTATACAACGCGTACCTGAGGAACCAGATAGAACCCGAGCTGTTAAAACAAATCGTTGATTTGGGCACAGAAATTGAAAAGAATTTCAGTACCTTTCGCGGACGCCTTGAAGGAAAAAAGGTCACCGATAATGAGATTAAGGAAATCCTGAAAACAGAGACGGATTCGGCCAGGAGAAAACTTGCATGGCTGGCGAGCAAGCAGGTGGGGGCCGAGGTCGCAGATGATATCATCCGGCTGGTCAAGATGCGAAACGAGGCAGCCCGAAAGCTCGGCTTTGACAACTATCATACTATGTCACTAACCACCGGTGAGCAGAATGTCGAAGGACTGGACCGGATTTTCAATGAATTGTATGAATTGACGAATGAGCCTTTTGCTGAACTAAAGGCTGACTTGGACCGGATGTTGGCGGCCAAGTGCGGCGTTGCCGTTACGGAACTTATGCCCTGGCATTACCACGACCCATTCTTTCAGGAAACCCCAATGGTATACGAGCTTGATTTAGACACCTATTATAAAGACAAAGATGTCAGGGAATTGGGGGCGGGCTTTTATGCCGGCATCGGGCTGCCTGTGAAATCTGTGCTTGCCAACAGCGACCTGTACGAGCGCGAGGGGAAAAATCCCCATGCTTTTTGCACGGATATAGATAAAGAAGGTGACGTCCGTGTTCTATGTAACCTCAAGAATAATGAGTCGTGGATGGAGACTCTGCTGCACGAACTGGGACATGCTGTCTATAATAAATACTGTGAACAAACAGTGCCTCACCTTCTAAGAGAGCCGGCACATGCCTTCACAACGGAAGCCATCGCGATGTTTTTTGGTCGATTGAGCCGCAATCCCGCCTGGATGCAGCAGATGTTGGAACTGTCTGACGAACAGAGAGCGGAAATCGAAAAAGTAAGCGGAAAATATATGCAGCTTAAACAGCTCATTTTTGCCCGCTGGGATTTGGT
>JBARPZ010000092.1:0-1974 GCA_049643445.1 Sedimentisphaerales bacterium | reverse complement strand
ATACCTGTTTACCAGTGAGTCCGTAACAATGGGCCATCCTGACAAGATAGCCGACCACATATCCGATGCGATACTTGATGCAATGCTCGCACAGGACAAAAGAAGCAGGGTTGCCTGTGAAACTCTGGTAAAAAACAACATGGTCATGGTTGCCGGCGAAATCACAACGAAAGCAGTCGTTGATATTCCGACGGTAGTCCGCGACACCATCAAAAAGATTGGCTACACCGATCCCGCGATGGGCTTCGATTATGAAAGCTGCGCTGTTATGGTTACCCTTGACAAGCAGAGCCCCGATATCTCACAGGGCGTAACCGAAGGCACCGGTCTGCACAAAGAACAAGGGGCCGGTGACCAGGGCCTGATGTTCGGATTTGCCTGCACGGAAACGCCGGTTCTTATGCCAATGCCAATTCAGCTTGCACACGCAATAACAACTCGACTGGAGAAAACACGTCAAAATAAGAGACTGCCCTGGCTGCGACCCGATGGCAAAAGCCAGGTGACGGTCGAGTATAAAAACAATAAGCCAACACGCATTCACACGGTTGTAGTATCAACTCAGCACGCACCGTCTATCGGTTACAGACAATTGCGAAAACAGATTATCGACAAAGTCATCCTTCCTGTTTTACCGAAGCGCCTTGTTGACAAGGACATAATATACCACGTCAATCCGACTGGCCGGTTTGTAACAGGCGGTCCAAAAGGAGATTGCGGACTTACCGGCCGAAAAATAATCGTTGATACCTACGGCGGAAGAGGCAGCCACGGCGGCGGTGCCTTCAGCGGAAAAGACCCCACAAAGGTGGACAGAACCGCAAGCTATATGGCCCGATACATCGCAAAAAACATTGTTGCTGCGGGCCTCGCCGACGCTTGTGAAGTCCAGTTATCGTACGCCATTGGAGTAGCCGAGCCGATTTCCGTCCTCGTAGATACAGAGGGAACCTCAAAAATCAGCGAGCAAAAGATAAGTCGGATTGTACGGAAGCTCTTTCCCTTAACTCCCAAGAAAATGGTCGCACACTTGAAACTTGACCGGCCAATTTATGCCGAAACCTCTCATGGCGGACATTTCGGCCGAAAGGGAGCCAACTTTACCTGGGAAAAAACGGACATGGTGGCCAAACTTCGCAAAGCCGCCGGCTTAAAACCAAAAAAGAAATGAGTTCTTTATAAGGTCCATGTATAACAAAAAGCCCGACAATCAGCCGGGCTTTTTGATTTTTATTGCTTTATTACAGCATTTTCCTCAATTTCCCGGTTTTTTTGTAAGTTTGGCCCCATTCTCCTGTCTAATATAGTGGTCATGACCAAAACCCTTGATTATGAGCTCCTGGTCGAAAAATTCAACCAGGGTGACGAGTCTGCTTTTGACAGAATTGTCGAAGGATACTCCGCTGATATTGCAGTTCTGGCCAACCTCTCGACAAAAATGACTCTGGCCCAGCAGGAAATTCGCAGTTTTGAAGAACAACTCAAAGAGGCGGAAGATCTGCTTGGAAAAGCTGACGAGTATGAATTGCTTTCACTGAAAGCCGATATCGCCAGGCAGAACCTTGAGGAAACTCTTTTATGGCATGCCCGATTGGGCCGCAATAATCGCTCGATCCAGCCGCCAGATGTGACTGTTATTGGTGCAGAATAAGCCAGTTTATGCAAAAAGCTATCACCGGCGCCCGTTATTATAATCTTCCGGCGGGCGCCGGGCACAACAACGCAAATCTCGTTTTGATGAGCGTGTTATACCTCAGCCAATATAACGATATAATTTTTACCGTAGAACTTGGCGCACTTTGGACAGGTTGTGTAGAAGAAGTACATCTTTTTAATTTCCCCGGCCTTTGATTCGACGTAGGCCTTCATCTCCTGGACCCAATGCCGAATGTTCTTGTATGGCCCCTCAAAAACCCTGGTCAGAAAAGTTCCTGAAATCCTTACCATTTCTGCCCCTGGTACTTCTTTGGCCAC
>JBARPZ010000091.1:0-5974 GCA_049643445.1 Sedimentisphaerales bacterium | reverse complement strand
AAGGCTGGGCTGTCCGGTTGTCTTTGATGCCACGCACAGTACCCAGCAGCCCGGAGGCCTCGGTTATGCAAGTGCAGGCCGGCCGGAAATGGCTCCTCTACTTGCCAAGGCAGCGATTGCCGCCGGTGCAAACGGCCTTTTCATCGAAGTTCATACCGAGCCGGAAAAGGCAAAATCAGACGCCGGCAGCATTATGCCGATAGAGTGGATTGAGGACTTATTAAAAGTGTGCAAAACAATATTCGAGGTTGTACGCGGATAGAAAAGTGGCTGAGGGAAAAAAATATTTGTACGGTCCGGTGACCTCACGAAGGCTGGGGCTAAGTCTGGGTGTTGATATCGTTCCCTTCAAAGTCTGCACGCTGGATTGCGTTTACTGCCAGCTCGGCAGAACTACTCAAAAGACCACGGAGCGCGCCGAGTACGTATCTCCTGAAGCGATTTTAGCCGAGTTGAAGGAAAGATTATCACGGGGCCTGCAGGCCGACTTTATTACCATTGGCGGGTCCGGCGAGCCGACGCTGAATTCGCAGCTTGGCGAACTTATAGACGGCATAAAAAAGATTACCGATATTCCTGTGGCCGTATTAACCAACGGCACGCTTTTATGTAGGCAGGATGTGCGAGCCGACTGTGCGAAGGCCGACGTAGTGCTGCCTTCTTTGGATGCCGGTGACAAACGCACTTTCGAGGATATCAATCGTCCGCACGAGGATATCGTTATTGAAAACCTGGTTTCGGGCTTATGCGACTTTAGGAAAGAGTTTGCCGGGCAAATATGGCTCGAGGTTTTTTTCATCGAAGGAATAAATACCGATGCCAGTCAGATTGCCAAAATCAAGGATGCTATAGAAAAAATTCGGCCGGATAAGATCCAACTCAATACAGCCGTTCGGCCCACGGCAGAGACCGGTATCAAAAGATTAAATCCCGAAAAGTTACAGGCAATAGATAAACAACTGGGCCAAAAGTGCGAAGTTGTCGCTGATTTTTCGCCGGGCCGCGGCAGTGAGCATATCGAAAGTAAGGCCGAAGATGTATTATCAATGCTGAAACGCAGGCCTTGCTCACTAAATGATATATGCTCAGGCCTGGGCATCCACAGCAACGAAGCGTTAAAATACGTCAATCATTTCCAACAGCAGGGGGTTGTTAATTCCAGCGAAAGAGACGGAATAGTCTTCTTCAAGGCCTTGTCCTGAGCGAAGCGGAGGAACCGGCTGCAAGAGAGAGGAATTTCTTCACTGCGCTCTGAGTGACAGTATTACCGTAATTTGTGTAAATTTACGCCAAATTTGCCAAGATTTGTGTTCAATTTGTAAAGACAGAGGTCTTATTGGCCGATAAAAGCGATGTGGCTTTGCCAAATAATAGATTTTATCGCATTTGATGAAGAAAATCAAAGTTTCCGTATAAGTTATCCGCTTTTCGACCGATAAAGAGTATTAGGTGTTTATAGGAACAACTTGGTGAATTGATATTGTTGGGCCGACTTTTCCCTTAAGTCATAAGCGCGTACTACTTTTATAGCAATGAAACAAAAAAGGCGACAACTGGTTTTAAACAAGGGGACAGAGAAGTTCATATTTCGTTACGAGGCCGGCTGTGAAGATGAGCTTCTGGATGCTCTGATTACTCAGGCAAAGGCTGGCGGCTCAAGTTTTGACTGGTTTGATGCAGCAGTCCTCAGTTTCAAGCTGACGCAGTCGCTTATCGGCCAGGCAGATGACCTTTTACGTGAAAATACAGATACGCAAATTCATGCGAATTAGTAAAGGTGAGTGAATATAAGTGAAGTTTTGGATAAGCTCGGGTTTTGCAATAAGTAGTAAAACAGAGCCCTGAAAGTTCAGAAAATATTTGGTTTTTAATACGGCGCCGGGGAGAAGCCCGTGAGATTGAAAGCAGGTGGATTATGAAAGATAGTGCGATTGTCCAAGAGTTCCTGAATTACCTGAAGTATGAAAAGCGGTTCTCCGAACATACGGCCAAGTGTTATGAAGCTGATCTTAGCCAATTTGGTGAATATCTGATTGGTGCTTCTGTGTGCAGCCCGTCGGCTGATGAGCCGATTTCGTTGTCACACACTAAATCAGGAGAAGCCGGCGTGGCCACAGCCGTGGCGACACATGTTGATGTCAAAGTCGACCAATTATTGCTTTCGGTGGAAACGGCTGCCGTCAGAGCGTACCTTGCTTTTCTAAATGAGAAGCAATATGCCAAAGCGACCATAGCTCGCAAACTTGCCACGCTGCGAAGCTTTTACAAATTCCTGGTTAAAAGAAACCAGCTTGGCTCCAATCCGGTTGCTGCGGTTAGAACACCGAAGCAGGATAAAAAACTGCCGAAGTTCCTTGAATACGAAGAGGTAAAGAGGTTGCTCGAGACACCGCCTATGAATAACTGGCTGGGCGCCAGAGACGGGGCTATTTTGGAGACGCTTTACAGCACCGGCATAAGAGTTAGTGAGCTTGTGGCGTTAAACATGGACGATATAGACTTCCTGGGTGAGGTCGTACATGTCAGAGGCAAAGGCAAGAAGGAAAGAATTTCACCTATCGGTTCATCTGCCTTGCAGGTTATCCAGCACTATATGGAATTCAGGAATAAAAGAGCGCAGAGCAGCAGGAATTTTGACGCGAAGGTTTTGTTCGTGAACAAGCACGGCCGACGGCTCAGCACACGCAGTGTCCGCCGCAAGATGGACAAATATCTCAAGATGGCCGGCCTCGATCCGGCTATCAGCCCGCATACCTTGCGTCATAGCTTCGCAACGCATATGTTAAACAATGGTGCGGATTTAAGGAGCGTCCAGGAATTGCTCGGCCATCAATCGCTATCGACTACGCAGGTTTACACACATCTTACCACGAGAAAGCTCAAAGAAGTTTACGAACACGCTCATCCAAGAGAAAGTGCGGACTATGAGCAGAATAATGAGCCGCAACACGAGTGACGAATGAGTAACTGACCATAAATAAAAAGCCGCTTTTCAAAGCGGCTTTTTTTATGAATTCCGGCATTATAAGATTTGATATTTTCCTCCCTGGCGATTTCAGTATTTTGATTATCGCCGGGTTCTTGCTAAGCGGATTCCCCGCCGGTATACTCCGGTACAAGCTCCTTGATTTTCCGAACTATCTCGTTGTAGTTCTGCGCCTGGGCGACAGTTACAAGCTCGTTTATACCGGTGCGAAGTCTATCCCGGTCCATCGGTATATTCTTCCATATACTGATTTTGGGATGCCTTGTGCGCTGCATATCTTCGCCTTCTATCGAAAGCTCTTCAAAAAGCTTCTCGCCGGGTCTGGGGTTCGTGTAAGTTATTTCAATGTCTTCTCCGGGCTTGAAACCGCTGAGCGTAATAACTTCCCTGGCCAGGTCCACAATTTTCACCGGCTCACCCATGTCAAGCACGAAGATTTCTCCGCCTTTTCCCATTGATGCCGCCTGCAGGACGAGCTGGCTTGCTTCCGGTATGGTCATAAAATACCGTTTCATTTTGGGATGGGTAATGGTTACGGGGCCGCCCTCAGCTATTTGCTTCTTGAAGATGGGTACAACCGAGCCGTCCGAGCCGAGCACATTGCCAAACCGCACAGTCACAAAATGTGTTTTGCTGGTTCTGCTTAAGTCCTGAATATACATTTCGGCGATTCGCTTGGACGAACCCATTATGCTGGTTGGATTGACGGCTTTGTCTGTGCTAATCATTACAAAATTAGTAGTGCCGTAATTATTTGCGGCATCAGATACGATTTGGGTGCCTACAATATTGTTCTTGATAGCTTCTCCCGGGTTTAGCTCCATCAGAGGCACATGCTTGTGGGCGGCAGCGTGAATGACGACATGAGGTTTGTACGTTTCAAAAATTCCCTCTACACGTATTTTGTCGGTAATATTGCAAACGACCGTTTTTATGGAAATGCCTGGAAATTGCCTGCGCAGTTCCCGCTCTATGTAGAACAGCGGATTTTCGGCCATTTCGGCGAGCAAAAGCAGCTTCGGGCTAAAATTACACACCTGTCTGCACATTTCTGAACCTATTGAGCCGCCGGCACCTGTAACGAGAATTGTTTTATCTTTGACAAAAGCTTCTATTAAATCTAGGTTAAGCTCGACAGCTTCTCGTCCGAGCAAATCGTTAATATCGACATCTCGAATCTGAGAAACACGTAACTTGCCTGATGCGATATCGGTAAGAGATGGTACGGTCCGAAATCGAATTTTAGTACCTTTCTCGAACACCTGAACGACGCGCCTCCGCTGGTGATGGGAAGCTTCGGGCATTGCGATGGCAATTTCTTCGATATTGCGGTCCTCGCAGATTTTGGGCAGCTGCTCTACAGTACCGAGTACCTGGATCCCGTGGATATTAGTGCCTTGTTTGGCAGGAGCGTTGTCAATAAAGCCGATGACGTCATATTGGGCGATGGACATGCGGTGGATTTCCCGCAGCAGAGCTTCGCCGGCATTGCCTGCGCCGACTATGAGGAGTCGCTTTAATCGGCCGGCTTCGACAGTACGGAACTCCTCAAAGTATAACCGGATTACCATTCGCAATCCGGCCAGCAGCAAAAACGTAGCAGCCATATCGAGCATAAAAATGCTTTGTTCTACATCCGATATCTCATAAAGATGTCTGCGAATCGGTGTGATATTCAGCACTACTGTGAACCATAGAGCGAAAATTATTAGTGTGCTTAGAACCGAAGCCCTTATGATTCCGAAAAGATCCGATATCCCGACATAGCGCCACCAGCCGCGATATTGCTTGAGAAGCCCGAACACCGGCAGCTTGATGATTATGAATAATAGTAACAAAGCAGGGTATTGATTTACAAACCAATCGCGTTCGAACCGCATATTCTTTGCCACCAGAAAGGAAAGCATCAATGAAATGGCGAAAGCGACTATGTGGGCAAGTACGATCAGGGGCTTGCGGAAACGCAGTAACATAGCAGGGACAGGTGATAACTCTGACGGGTTTTGATTCCTATGTTTTAGCTGTGTGTTTGTGTTTGAGTCAGGCATATTTTCTTAGCACCATAGTTTCTCCTCATAATTAATCAAAGTCGCAAATATAACAACAGTTTAAGAGTATGTCAAGAAATTTGCCAGCGGCCCCATCTTTGTTTATGAGGGGCTTTGGCTGCAAGGCGTAAGCCCGGAGCTTAGTTGCGGTATCCTCACATACGTTGCTGATGAGCTAACCTTAAAATTCAGTATTTTTGTTACGGGATCAAGGTTAAAAGCAGGGTTGTGGTACTACTTAAGGCAGCGGACCTGCTGGCCGGCAAGTACCGCCAGACGCTCAATGCGGGCAAGATGCTGAACATGAGCAAAACACCTCACCAGGCAGAAATCGACTCTGCGTGTGAGCAGATAGATTACTGGCGTTTCAAGCCACATTTTATGGAGAAAGTGCATTAGTAGTCCTTCTCGTGTCTTCAGCCTTTTGATTGCGGAGTTTTGCCTGGTAGGTTAAAAGTTTAGAGATTGAGTTAGTAGTGCCGATGATAAGTTAAAAGAACATGATTCTGGCCGTACGAGTGAATAGGTCCAGGAGAAGGATATATATGGCCCAGACAACCAAAAGAATTAAGCCTCTGGTTTATATCACCGGTGGAATATGCCTTGTTATTGTTGCATATCTCGGACGTGGATTTTATTACAGGGCGATAACTATCCACCAGCTATTAACTGAGAATAAGCATCTTAAGCAGGCAATAACTAATCTTACTGATGAAGACCAGATAGGTTACGCAAAGGTAATCGCTCAGGAGCCAAACGACGGGAAGATTCTTACAACGATAAAATTCATTGAGACTGCCAGAGACGATAAGTTGAAGACGGTTTTGGAGAAGGAATATACAATCGAGGGAGATATTGTTTACTTTGACGCATTGATAGTAAAATTCGGCGACAAGATGGTTATGGACGGCAAGACAAAGGCGCTATATTTGTGGAGAAG
>JBARPZ010000090.1:0-1699 GCA_049643445.1 Sedimentisphaerales bacterium | reverse complement strand
TTCGTGAGTTTGATTCCTTAGTAACATATTATTGTTTAGGAAAACACACGATTTGCACATACAGTCGGCAGTGTGCCGGTTTTGTTGTTGTCGAGCACACCGGCGATTGCTTCGCCTGTGAGTTCTTCGTCGAGCCGAAATGGTACCTGGGCAACATCTTGGAAACACCTTTGGAAAAACTCGCCGCCGGCAGTAAGAAGCGTACCTTTGCCCGCGCTAAACAAAATCTGTCCAATAAGTGCCTGCTCTGCAACCACCTTGACATCTGCCGTGGCGGCTGCATGAAAGACAGGGCCCGATTAAACGATGACAGCCAAAGCCGCGAAAGCTATTTCTGCGAAAGCTATAAACGATTCTTCGACTACACTGTACCCAGGTTCAAGCAAATAGCAGCCGCGATTGAGGCCGGCTCCCTTGCCAGACATACCCGCTCGGCCGATAGAGTCAGAATGAAAATATAGAAGTAATCGTAACTGCCTTTCACCGTGTGATTGAAGAATAGTTGTAACATAAGTCACTTTGTGGTATATTGATGCCGAAATGAATATTGCAGCAAATGGAAATTTAAATCGGCGTGATTTTCTAAAAACTGTGGGGCTAAGTGCTGCCTCGGTTGCAATTCAGGGATGTACAAGTGCTGCAAATCAGCCCACCAGTAAAAACCGTAAAGGCAAATCCAACATCGTCTTGTTTCTTGCTGACGACCAGAGTATTGACGACGTAGGTTGCTATGGCAACAATGTAATCCGCACCCCTAATATTGACCGTCTTGCCAAAGAAGGCCTGCGCTTCAACCTGGCTTTTACTCCCACTGCTATGTGTTCCCCGAGTCGCTCCGCTTTGTATACAGGTCTATATCCTCATCGAAACGGCTGCCATCCGAACCATAGTAGAATCAAGCCCGGTATAAAGACCCTGCCGTATTACCTGAAGTCCCTGGGCTATCGCGTTGGCCTTGCCGGCAAAGTCCATGTAAAACCGAAAGAACGGTTTCCTTTTGAATATATGGGCTTAAAGCCTGAACAAATTGAAAAGTTTATGGCGCTTGAAAGCGATAAGCCATTCTGCCTCATAGTCGCCTCGCATGAGCCGCATGGACCGCACAAAAAAGGGGGGTACAAGCCGGACCAGGTCCTTGTGCCGCCAAACAAAATCGACACACCACAAACCCGA
Source organism: Sedimentisphaerales bacterium (assembly GCA_049643445.1). Lineage (GTDB taxonomy): Bacteria > Planctomycetota > Phycisphaerae > Sedimentisphaerales > Anaerobacaceae > CS2-K091. Next base: position 526 of record JBARPZ010000090.1, on the reverse strand, counting down.
CAGCAGCTCGCCAATTATTACACCGATATTGATTTGCTGGATGAGGAGCTTGGTCGTGTGCTTGGTTTGTTGGGAAAGCATAACCTGGAGCAAAACACTTTGTTTGTCTATACCTCTGACCACGGCTATGACATATTCGCAAAGTGGTCCTGTTACGATGCAGGCCTGCACGTACCCTTTATCGCCCGCTGGCCCGGAAAGATAAAACCCACGACTTCCACCAACGCCATGATAAGCTTTGTGGATGTACTTCCGACCTTCATTGAGGCTGCAGGAGGCAAACCGCCAAAGGATATCGATGGCAGAAGCTTTTTGTCTGTTCTGCTTGGCCGCGAGAATAAGCATCATGACGTGGTCTTCGGTACCCACACAACACGGGGCATCATTTCCGGCAGGGCATATCCTATCCGCTCCCTGCGCACGCGCACTCACAAATACATCCGCAACCTCAATCCTGAGGGTATGTTCCAGTGCGTTACCACTCATGGCCGTGACTATAAAGAGATTGACCACAGCATGTGGGGCT
>JBARPZ010000089.1:0-2718 GCA_049643445.1 Sedimentisphaerales bacterium | reverse complement strand
GACGGTGATGCTTTCCCATTTCAAAGATAGTTATCAGTTTTTTCAGAGCTTCATCAGTACGGCCTTGACCAAGGTCATTATTAGCAGCGCTGATTAGCAAGAATGCCCACCGCCTGACCATTCTACTTCTACGTATTCTTTGTTCATCTTCCGGATGTGTTATAGTAAAGTGACACTTCTCTATTGCGGCGGCTTCCTTCAATTTTGCTATTGTGCTTTCGTGACTTTTAATCCATTCCACAAGTTCCGGATGCTCCTGGCTGAGCCATGGTTCACGTATGGGTAATTCGCGTTGTACTTCTTTTGACAAATTCCCATAAAACTCGGAATCGTTACAATCTTCCAATAATTGGTTGTAGATTGTAGCGGCGTTTTCGGAATCAGGTATTGCGTATTTGGCTTCGAGGGCGGCTAATTCCTCGTCGAACGTGTACGGCCGCCAGCCTTCGTTGTCATCAGGCAAAAAGACCCAGATAATCAATACTACAACGATAACGACGACGGAGAGCCAGAACCATTTTCTGTAAGGTTTCGGCAGAATGGTACAAGCAGCAAGAACGATGAGCAAAAGCGTGATTACCTTCCAAGGTGCCTGAAAGATAAGTGCTAACATTATCAATATGACAAGTAAAGTCAGGCCAATCCACTTGAGGATGCGCCCGATAGTTCGCTGCTTTTTCTTTTTTTTCTCTTGCTCAGCCATCACTTTATCACCTCTTTGTGTATATTTGATTGTTCATAATCGAATTCTCCGTCTTTAGTTCCCTGGTGGCCAGATCATCCAGTCGTCGGCAACGGTCTCTTCTTCGAGCCATTCATCACGTTCACCACCATCGTCGATGTTGTTTTGGCCCTTGCTGTAGAGCAAAAAACTCTCATCAGTGGGCTTGTAGATGAAAGAACCGCCGTTGACCGGGTCAACAAAGATTTCCGCCGGGGCCAGTGATTTTACATCGTCGAGTTTTTCAGGCCAGGAGCCATGTTTGTTTTTGTAACGTCTTAGAGCGATTATTATTCTGGTCGCACACGTATCCGATTTTAGGCGCATAAACAAACTGTGCATCGAATATATATAGCTATCGACATAAAGGTCAATGATATAAGAGAAATTGAACCTGAGTGGCGATTCCCGGCCCAATTGGGAATTTATATACTCGATTTTACCGTATTTCTGCAGGGTCTTTTCGATAATCCCAGCGGCCTGCTCAGGCGTTTGTGGGAACAAGAACCAGGTCAACAGGCATTCAGCTTTAGCAAGTTTTGTTATCCAGTACGGCCCCCCCTGTTGACTTATCGGTTTAAAGTACCGGAAAAAATCCGAGACGGTAATTCTTATTTTGCCCTGCTTGTTCGTTTCGAATAACATCCAGAAAAGGTCTTTCATTACACTGAGCTTTTCACAGTCTGCAACTGCCGCCCAGGTGACATCCCAGTCGTGCCTGATTTCTGAGACTGCATCCTCGAGCTTGTCTATATGAGGTTCTGTGGGATTTTCTGCGACAAGAAACCTGTTAATCCGGCTCAATGCAAGCGCCTGATAGGCAATGCCCGTCTTCATATCAATAGCAATTGGTTGTTGACGGAGATGTTCGGATATTCTCAATAAAGCGATATTTTTCTCGAGCGCTTCGTCGAGGCGTTTTTCCGCGAGGTCATTATTAGCAGCACAGACAAGCAGCCATGCCATTCTTTTCATTGGCCGCAAGTGCGGCCGGGCAGACTGCCCAAGAGAGGATTTCAATGAATTGTCATCTATCGGGAATCGGCATTTTTCTATTTTGGAGGCTTCGAGTAATATCGCTATTGTTCTCTGGTGTCCCCGAAGCCAGACAGCAAGGTCGGGATGGTCTTTACTCAACCAGGGTTTTGACAGAGCTAAATCGTAAGTATTGGAGTCTGCTAAGTCAGGTATGAAGTCGCCGCTTTCATAATTGTCTAATATTTGATTGTAGACTATAGCAGTGTTTTGTACGTCAGGTATTGCGTATTTGTCATTGAGAGATTTTAACTCCTGCTCAAAGTTATGCCTGTAGGGCTTCCACTGGCCTCTGTCAGGTAGAAAGACCCAGATAATCAATACTACAACGATAACGACGACGGAGAGCCAGAACCATTTTCTGGTGGGTTTCGGAAGAACGGTACAAGCAGCAAGAACGATGAGCAAAAGCGTGATTACCTTCCATGGTGCCTGAAAGATAAGTGCTAACATTATCAATATGACAAGTAAAGTCAGGCCAATCCACTTTTGGATTCGCTTATAAATTCCAGGCTTTTTCTTTTCAGTCTTCTGCTTCTTTTTAACCATCTCTTTTGCGCTCCGACTCTCTCATATATACGCTCAGATGGGTGGTTTTATTCAAGCCTTTTTCGGCGCAGTCAGGTCAAAGGTCCAATTTTTCTCGCAGGTGGCACGGGGGACACCATATAGCACCGAGGCAACACCACCGATAACCATGTATCTGACCTTATGTTGCTGAAAGAACTTGAACACGTCCTGCAATCGGTTCAACATGGTTTCGATCCTTCAGTTCAGGATTGACCGACAAGGCCAAGTCGGTGAAACTACAGAACACCTCCATGCGGTCGGCCAAGGAAAGAGACCGAAACCAGCGGGCCTTGGCCTCTATCGACTCTTGATTCCTATCGTGCCCAATAGTTATTGTCATAACCGGCATCTTAACAGATTATGACGTGGTTCGCAAAGCAAAAATATTAATC
>JBARPZ010000088.1:0-4120 GCA_049643445.1 Sedimentisphaerales bacterium | reverse complement strand
GGCAAAGGATGGCCAAACCTTTGCTGGAAACATCAAAGACCTGGCCCGGGGAAGGTTTTTCCTTGACGTCCCCGGCGAAGCGAACGGGCCAACGATAACACAATCTTTGCTCTGCTCTTTGGTCGGTTGCTGTTTCCATTCTCAACACCACAAAATCCTTTTTGCGTATTATATATGGACAGCATTACAAATAATTTCCACATTAGTCAAGAAATTTATTTTTAGGATAACTGACAAAAGGAAGCTGAAATCAGTTGAAAATTTGATATGGATTTGGTAGTCTAATGAAATCAGAGGACTTAATAGGGTTGCCAAATCATTTATATGGAAATTCCGGGCGAAATGGCTGAACTTTTACGCGAGCACGGAGCAAAAAGATGATAAATGCTGTTCACTGTTCACGGCCCTTCTCGGGAAAAAGAATAGGAGGTAACCAACAATGAAATTCTTAAAACTATTCTGCTTAGTTTTGCTATTGACGCTTATCACTGCCGGATTCACGAGCGAACCGGAAGAAATCAATGAATTAAACAAATCACTTCTCCAGGCCGTGGTAAAAGGTGATATTGCCCAGGTCAAATCCCTCCTGTCGAAGGGCGCCGATGTCAACGCAAAGGATAAGTTTGATTGGACGCCTTTGCAAATAGCAACGGCTCAAGGTTCAGAAGACGTGGTGAAGCTCCTTATTGCCGGCGGCGGCGATATCAATACGAAGGACAACGCCGGCAATACGCCACTGCACTTGGCAGTTGAGTTGGGTCACAAGGCCCTGATAGAACTCTTTCTCGCCAGGGGTGTCAATGTCAATGTCAAGAGCGTGGACGGCTTGACGCCTCTGCACATCGCGGCCGAAAATGGTCGGAAAGACTCCGCCGAACTCCTTATTGACAGGGGTGCAGATGTTAACGCGAAAGATGCGAAAGGTCGGACACCGTTATACAGGGCAACAAACAAGGATGTGGCTGAACTGCTTATTGTAAAAGGGGCAGACGTCAAAGCAAAGAACAAGGGGGGCGTAACGCCGTTGCACTGGGCGGCCAGGTCTGGCCAGAAAGATATAGCAGAACTGCTTATTGACAGGGGTGCAGATGTTAACGCGAAGAACGTAGTGGATATTACACCGCTACACAGGGCAGGAAACAAGGATGTGGCTGAACTGCTTATTGCCAAAGGTGCGGATGTTAACGCGAAGAACGTAGTGGATATGGCACCGCTACACTGTATAGCCTGGTTTGGCCAGGAGGAAATCGCAGAGTTTCTGCTGGCAAATGGTGCCGAGGTGGAGGCACGAACCGTGAGCGGCCAGACGCCGCTGCACCTCGCGGCCGAAGCAGGTAACAAGGAGATGTTTGAGCTGCTGTTAGCCCATGGCGCCGACCTGCATGCCACGGACTACCAGCACCGGACAGTTATGCAAAGAGCTATGATGGGGAGTGGTGGGGAGGAAAGGGTCCAATACCTGCTCGGCAAAGGCCTCAAGGTCCCGCCTATCCACTTAGCGGCCTGCTTTGGAGAGCTTCAGAAGGTGCAGGGCCTCCTTGCTGATGGAGTCAGCGTCAATTCGAAAGACAGCGCCGGCTTTACTCCACTACACTATGCCATCGGCCGAGGTCATAAGAAAGTGGCCGAATTGCTCATCAGCAAAGGTGCGGATGTCAATGCAAGGAGTTTGCATGACGAAACACCACTGATGGCAGCAAAAACTACGGATATGACGGCTCTGCTCATTGCCAAAGGCGCTGATGTAAATATGAACAGCAAATCTGGGGCGAGTCCTCTCCTGAAGGTGATAGGACGAGGCAATACCCAACAGGTGGAGCTGCTTATCTCTCACGGAGCTGACGTCAATGTGAAGGAATCCTTGGGGGAAAGGAAAGGGCTCACGCCTTTGCACTGGGCGTGCGCTAGAGGGTACAAGGCCATCGTCGAAATGCTCCTTGCCAAGGGGGCGGAAATAAACGCTAAGACCGACAAGGGTGATACACCCCTGTCTCTGGCAAAGGAGAATAAGCATACGGAAATCGTCGAACTGCTGCGCAAACACGGGGTCAAAGAATAATTATGACCAAACATGGAAATTGAGAGTTCTGAATATGAAAGGTTTGATAGAAGCCGCCTAGCAAGCTGACGATTGAATTAGCAGTGGCTTGACTGATGCCGGCGAACCTGAGTTCTGTGGAATGAGAGGAGAATGCAATATGAGAATAACATTTGATTACAAAAAACACATATCATTCCCAGGCATTCTTTTCTATTTGTGGCTCTGTATTTTTTCATTCGTCCAGACAACTCAGAGTTCACAACCTGTAAATGAAGATGAACGGTCGGTGGGGCCTAATGAGAAATCGGAAATAGATATCAAAGCGATTCCCTTCAAAATCATCTATGAAACTTTCAGAGAAACGGACGGCAAAGAAAACTGGGAGCTATTTCTCATAAATGCAGATGGCTCCAATGCAACCAACCTTACCCGGACACCAGACGTGGATGAAATGTATCCCCATGCCTGCCCCGATGGGACAAAGATCTGTTTTGTTACAGATGAGAAAAAAGCGAAAAGCAAGGTTCGAAACGTTTACTACATGAATATCGATGGTACCGGCCGAGTGAAGGTCGCCGAACACGCCCGGCAGCCATGCTGGAGTCCGGATGGTAAGACAATCGCCTATCTGAAGGACGAATATGAGCGTTACACTACCCGACCCTACGGTACCAAAGGGTTATTCTTCTACGATATAGAAACTGGAAAACATAAGCAGCATCCAAACAAGAATTTGCACCATATCTCCAACATCTGCTGGTCACCGGACGGCAATTGGTTTGTCGCCTTCGTAAGCGGCGGTATGGGTTTCGCTCATAATATTATTGCCTTTGGAGTGAATGGGACCAGAGTGTTTGACCTTAAAACAAAGTATGGAGTCTCAGGTTGCCGGCCGGACCTCAGTTCCGATGGGAGAACAATAGGTTGGGGAGAATCAAGTGAGGTGGATGTGTTCGTTGCCGATATCGACCTTACTTTGTCGATACCGCGAGTGGCTGATGTTCGCGGTGTTGCTCAATGTGAAGCGGGAAACAATGTCAACCACACAGACTTTTCACCGGATAGCCGGTATGTTGCCTTTGCCTACGGCCCCAGTGTGGATTACTCGGTTGGAGTAAAAGCGCCAGGCTGGAATATCTGCGTCAGTGACCTGTCGGGCAAATGGGTCCAAATAACTACCGACGGAAAACACAACAAGGAGCCCGACTGGGTGCCGATTAGCAAGAAAGGGGCTATAGTCCTTAAACAATAGAGTCATTAAATAAGAAATCTCAGCTACTCAAATATAGGAGGCAGGAAGATGAAGAGCGGATTATTTTCAAGTCTGATTATCAGTGTAATTTTATGTGTCGTCCCGAATTTAGCGTTTGGGTGGGGGTCAGCTACTCACGCGTATCTTGCTAAAGAATTAGGGCACGAGCCGGGCGTTATGAATCTGCAAGAGATGTATGGCTCGGTTTTACCGGATATGTTTAATCTGATGTTTGGCTATGAACATCAGGATTATTTATGGATCGAGACACATTATCAGTTTATGAAGGTTGTCGAGGAGGCGAAGTCTGACGAAAGCGTGGCGTTTGCATACGGATTTGCAAGCCACAATGAGGATTGGGGAGCGGACCACACGGCACATCTCAGCTCTGTTACTGCCAATCCTGAAGAAGGTTATGTGGTTACAAAAAAGAAAATATTGGCGCCTCAATTAAAGCTCGGAATTATGTTGTTCCTGAACGCAAACGGCATTGCTTACACGCCGGAATTACTTGATGAATTAGCTTTGAGTATTGCCGATAGTGCCATAGAAAGTGCGGTTGATTTTTTAGTGAGCCAAAATGAAGATACGCAAATCGGAATGCGGATGCAAGTGGCCGCTAAATTGAGAAGTCCATTCGTCCCAATGCTATTAAGCAGAGCATACGCAAAAGATTTCGCCGGTGAGGCCGGGATAATAGTTGAAGAGGCAATCCTAATGATTGTGGAAACTGAAGAAACATTCAAAGAGTACATGGAACTTTACGGCGAAATATTAACGCAGGAAAACGCGGTAGATTTGATGGCTGAACAAGGCGCACAATTGGC
>JBARPZ010000087.1:0-2073 GCA_049643445.1 Sedimentisphaerales bacterium | reverse complement strand
GCGTAGGCCCCGCCGGGATTTACTTTCATAACGCTCTCCTACAAAACAGTTTGCGCCCATTTTGACCGAAATTGGCTTTGTTTTTTCAAACCGCTACAAGGCGAGCTCGCCTTGGAAGGCACAGAGGCACAGAGCTGTAAGAATCCGGCCGGGTGGCAGCCTAATCCCGCAGGGATGGGGATGGCTTCTGGTCAGAGTCTGTATAACCCCTTGTTATTACTGATTTTGCACTCCTTACGTTTGAAATTGGCTTTGTTTTTTCAAATCGCGTCCTTTCTCTCCCGGCGGGCCGGATTGCGCGGCCGATTGCCGTGTCATTCCGCACTTGCAGGCTGTGTCGCAATTACATTGCAATCCTGCAATTTCTTAGCAGGTAAATCAAGACTATAAGTTTTTCTTCATTGATGACCTAATATCAGACATTTTATCAAAATAACGGCTTACTTCCTCCATGATAGTGTTATTCATATAGCTCTTTCTAACTCATAAGCTTAGCGACCAGCCCGGAAACACCTATGATGCTTATCATTCGCGCAATATTGAAGCAACTGGACAACACAGATGCCTCGGCTTTGACACCTTCGAGGCCCCTCAGTAAAAAGCCACTGACTTTTAAGTTATGTTTCATATGCCCAAAAGGCAACTCGACTTTCTGTTTTCGAAGTCCATAAATTTTTTGGGACTCTGGTTGTTCGTATTGTGCTTCCAACTTTTGTACCAGTTCTTCTTTTAGTAATCGCGTTACCGTTCTGCCTCTGGGATGTTTGGTACATTTACCAAAATGACAACATCGGCTGCAAATTGAGCCACCTGCTCTATATACTTTTGTTCTTTTAACTGTGTTGGTATAGCTGTATTTAAGGATATGGCCTTCTGGACAAGTGTAACAGTCGCCGGCAGGATCATATTGAAAATGCGACTTATCAAAAGACCCTGGTTCTCGGGAGCAAACCTGTTTGACTGAAGGAACAACAACTTTAATATCCTGCTGATCTATCTTTTCCAGTTCATCAATATCTGCATAACCCGCATCCGCACAAGCAGTTTTACATTTCCTTTCCAATGTATCATTGGCTTGTTCAACCTGTTCGGCAAACTGATGAATGTCATTACTTTCGTTGATTACATCACAACTGACAATTAGCCCATGTTTTTCATCAACTACTGATTGTACGTTATAACCGGCATGAGAACCTTGCCTGCCGTGTGTCTTTGTACAGTCCGGATCAGTGGTGTTGATCGAGTTCTTATCTTCGCTTTTAAGCTCACTGAGAATATCTTTAATCCTGGACTTGAGCGTTTCCTGATTCTTGAGTTCTTCGTCCATTTTTACCAGAGAAGGCCGGTCTTTCTCTTTCTCATCGACCGACTCACATTCCGAAAGAATCTCTTCTATGCGTTTGTCTATCCTTTTAAGATGCCGCTCACAGCGTTCTTTTGTCCATGAGTTCTTGATAGAAGCATTTGCCCGGACTTTAGTGCCATCAACAAACAATGTATTACCCTCTATCAAATCCAGCTTGACACAAAGCCGGGCGCAGTGCCTGAGAACTTTTTTCAACCCTGATTTGTTGTTTCTTCGAAATTCCGCGATGGTCTTGTGATCGGGCTTTAAGCCCGCAGTCAGCCATATAAACGAAAGATTGTAATGCGTTTCTCTTTCCAGCTTGCGAGAGCTGCGAACACCATAGGAATATCCATAAAGCAGTAGTTTAAGCATAATCTTTGGATCATACTGTGGACAGCCGGCCTTGTGAGGTTCTATCTGAATGCCCATTTCAGCAAGGTTCAGTGAATCCACGAATGCGTCATAAGCTCTGACCGGTGCATCCTCAGGTATATATTCGTCAATACTTTGCGGGAAAAATATCTTTTGCTTGCGATCTCCATACCGATATGCCATGTTAAAATCCTTTCATTCGGGTATGCACATTATAACATATCGGTTAAATAACAAAATCATCTTCAAACCTCTAATTGCGACACAGCCTGCAAGTGCGGAATGACACGGCAATCGGCCGCGCAATCCGGCCCGCCGGGAGAGAAAGGACGCGATTTGAAAAAACAAAGCCA
>JBARPZ010000086.1:0-1542 GCA_049643445.1 Sedimentisphaerales bacterium | reverse complement strand
CAAATAGCGTAACACTCAGCGTCGGAGTGTCTTTGATAAATAGGGATGAACTCAGCCCCAAACCCGAGCCCTACCACCGCCACATTTACCTTCTCCATCGGCTTTCTCTCCTTTCCAGCCTGCGTGGATTCCTTCTCTTGCGCTTGCACTCGCGTAACCACAGGCCCGAGCGCTAAATCACAAAACGCACTGCCCAACAAACACGCAGGACTAAGTCACCTGGTTATTGTTCCTGCATTTTACCAAGACTTCAGTTTTAAGTTCGGATTACCAGGTAAGTATGCACAATCACGACCAATGCGAACACTAAAGCGGTGTAACGATGCACACCCAAAAGTAATTCCTGCCAATGCGTTCCGAAAAGCGGGAACATGCTCAGAACGATTGACAGGATTAACGGCAAAGCCAAAAAGATAATCAGCCAAAATGTTATTTTTTGTCCGAGGCCGGAGCTTTTGGAAGGGGCTTCTTCGCTGCTGCTTTTGGCCAAAGTTACCCACTGAACAATACGTTCAAACCATGGCCAATCGCTATAAGCGAAACGGCAGCGGCTCGCCCACATCACGGCTAAAACCGCTAAGCACACTGCGAAAACCGGTGCGAAAGTGGCATGAATCATCACCAGATAGCCGGAAATGTGCTCACCCAGAACAAGCGTCGGATAAAAACCGGTAACCGCTAATACCACAAAGCAAAGCAGTGCCAACAGATATACCAGTATCCTCAAAACGCCCACAATGCTTAGCTTCTTTTTGGATTTTCCCTGACGTTTTTTATGGGTAGGCGAAACTAACCGGTGCAGGACAATACCCGCAAGAGTAATCAAGAAAGCGATAATTGAAATCGTTTGATACATGTCACTTATTTTCAATCAGAGTCACTAATTTTCCCCGGCCAGCACCTTCACGACGCAGGTCAGGGCCTTTAGCGCATATAATAACAAAACCAGGCCCAGAACCGCACATGAGCCGAGACAAATATATTTCATCATAGGACGGAATACGAATGAGAAAGCAAACGCCCAGGCATAGAATGGATTGATGTTCTGGAACTCAATCATTTTTTTGGCGGAATCTTGTTCGGCAACAATTGGCGAATCGATTGCAACATCGCCGAAGAAGAAAGGCGCATCCGTGGCATGGCAATCCGTGCAGTAGCGAATGCCTAATGATTGTGCCGCCGGTCTGACATTATGTGCTATAGGCCACAAATAAGGCTGGGCCGCCGGGTGTTCTTCCTGGTGCAGTTTGCCCGAATCGTCAAGATTGTAGAGCTTGCCGCCGCTAACATAAACAGGCTCGCCTTCAACCGCTCCTTTGAGCGAAGTCAATGCCTCAGTAATATGTTCGGCGGATAAGGCCGGCCAATCACCGGAAGCAGGCAGCTTTTCATTGGCGAGAACTTTGCCGACTGTTTGTTTGACAATCTCAAAATCAATCGGTGAAACATTTTGGTCTTTTATAATGCCCCAAAAGGCAGGCCAAATCAGCTTATGAGGTGCGATTTTTCCATCGGTCAGCATCAAAGCCCTTCCTATATATC
>JBARPZ010000085.1:0-11386 GCA_049643445.1 Sedimentisphaerales bacterium | reverse complement strand
CAACATCGTCTCCCATGACCGTTCCGTGCCTGAGATAAGCAAATGGCCCGATACGACAACCCTTTCCGATTTTAACATCACCGTGAATATATGTAAACGGCTCAATTACGGTGTCCTGTCCAATTTCGGCCCTTATATCAATCCAAGTATTATCAGGGTCAACAATTGTGACACCATTGTCCATCAATTTCTTCTGAATCCTTCGCTGCATAATCTTGTTTGCTTCAGTAAGCTGCACCCTGCTGTTAACTCCCCTTGCTTCGTCGGTTCGTACGGCGGTAACCGCTAAAACCTTATGGCCTGTTTCAATGATATGTGCGACGGCATCGGTCAGATAAAATTCTTTTTTGACATTATCAGGTTTAATGTTCTGTACGGCGTCGAAAAGCAGCTTATTATCGAACAGATAATAACTCGGATTAACTTCATTAATCTCCAACTGCCGGGTTGTGCAGTCGCTATGTTCGACAATAGCCTTGATATTTCCATTTTCATCTCTGATTATCCGTCCGTATCCGGCCGGCTCATCCAGGATGGCGGTCGCCAAAGTTGCGGCCGGTGGGCCTTCTTCATGTTTTTGGATGAGTGTTTTCAGGGTTGAGGCCCGAATCAAAGGACCATCACCGCAAAGGACGAGGGTCTGGCCTTCAAAATCCTGGAGATATTGCCTGCAGCACAAAACGGCATGTGCAGTACCCTTTTGTTCTTTCTGTTGAATCCAGACAATATCCTCGGCCTGGTTGAAGCGATCTTTAATCTGTTCATTGCCGAAGCCAACTACAACATACATTTTCTCTATGCCCACCTCTCTGCATGCATCGAGCACGTATGCGAGCATAGGGCGGCCGCATACCTCGTGCAGCACTTTTGGGAGTTCTGTGTTCATCCTTGCGCTAATGCCAGCCGCCAGTATTATCGCCACTCTTTCTGCCATAATATGTTGTGTCCTGTTATGTGTAACACGCTTTGCGCTTAAGAAACAACGCTTCGCGATTTAAGCCTACCCGGCCAGGACTCGAACCTGGAACGTGGGCACCAAAAGCCCATGTGTTACCGATTACACCACCGGGTAATCCAGTTGACTGTTTGATATTGAAAAACGAGTATTGAATATAGTCAATATTAAATAATCAATATTCAAACGCTTGTCACGGAGACCGTCTTGTATCGGCCCGGTTTGGCCCTGTCGGAGGCTTGAGTCAGCTACGCCGTGAAAACTGCTGACCCCAAAAAAACTAATCCAAAGCTACCCCATGCGACAGAGCAATTTCAAAGGCGGTAATTTACACGATTGGTTCCAGCTAATCAAGGCTTTTTCTCAGAAAAATAGCTTATCAGCATTAAAAAACAGTTTTTTTCAGAAAAAAGCAGGGATAGTCCTATAATTACACCCAAAATGAGTGTGAAAATTAAAATGAAAACAAATGATATGCTTTATCTTTGCTGAACGGAAGATCCGGCAGTGTCCTAATTTGAATCAAAGTTCTTTTTACAAAAAAAAGTCCTATATAAAACATCGTAGTTTGTTAAGAAAATACACCGATTTTCCGCAGGTTATATCAGAACTTATATCATTTTCATTGACATATATTACATAAATATATTATAAGTATTTATGTACAATAATGTTATAAAATATTAAAAAATTACATTTTTTGTAACATATTTATTGATATTTATGTCGATGTAGTGTAATATATGTTAAAACAATAAGAATTATTATAGGCGTTTTAAGGATAAATCAAAATGACACTTAATCTCGAAAAATTGATGAAATATGATTTGATTGAAGATCTTGAATCAAAAATACAGGATGAAAAAAAACTGAAAATGCTTTGTGATTTTATCGGTTTATATCAACAAATTCATAGTGTTGATCAGTTTATAAGAGACTATCCATCCCAGCCTGGTTCGACTGACAAGATTCGCAGAAGCGAGTTTGTTTCGTCTGTGGGGGCCACCCTTGCAATTGAAGGAACAATACTTACAAAAGAAGAAATAGAAATATCCTTTCAGAAGGCTAATCTTCATAAGGCTAATCTTCATAAAGAACTTGAAAGAAAAGAACAAGAAACACAAAACACAAAAAGAGCATATGATTATATCATAGATTTAGTGGTGAAAAATCAGACGGATAAATTTATTTATAAGGAAGAATATATCAAGCAAATACATAAGCACCTTACAGATAATATTGAATACGGATTAAATGCGCCCGGTCAATATAGAGATGTTAATCCAATATATGGTGAACCTCCAAGAAGAAGCCTTTGCAGTACAAAAGCACTGGTCGAAATGGCAATGTCGAAATTTGCAGATTGGTTAAACAAAGATGGTACTGGGCCTTTAAGTAGCAATCCGATTGTAAAGTCTATTATGGCACATTATTATTTGGCAGAGATTCATCCCTTCGGTGATGGGAACGGAAGAACCGCAAGGGCCTTAGAAGCTCTTACCTTATTTGCAAATAGAATAAACACCTACTGTTTTTGGTCTTTAGCTAACTTTTGGAGTGCCAACAGAAATGAATATATCGTTTATTTAGGCAACATACGTTCTACTTGTAATCCGTGGGATTATATAATGTGGGGATTTAATGGTTATTTAAAAGAAGTTCAAAGAATTAAGGATTTGGTATTGAATAAAGCCAAACAGCTTATGTTAATGGATTACGTGCGGTGGTTATTGGCAACTAAGAAACAACAAAAACAAGAGAAAAAAATCAACAGAAGAATCGAAGGTATATTAGAACTATTAACAAATAGCGGTGAAATGCCCCTTGATAAATTTTTATCTTATCCTCAAATAAAAACGCTATATCATAAACGTTCTGAGCCGACAAGGTATCGTGATTTTGAAAAAATGAAAAATATAAAATTAATCCGTATTTTTGATAAAGATAACACAAAATATATTGGGGCAAATTATCAATTGCTCGAATACTTAGAATATAAAGTTTAGCTCTGTAATTAAAAAGTAAATAACAAAGCCCCGCTGGCTACTTCGAAACTACCCAACGGGGCAAAGTTCGGAGACGTGGCAAAGCACGGTTGATTGCGCTGGTTTTACAAGCCAGTGAGCCATGGCCGTCTATTCGGCAATTGTAAGCCGTTTGCGGCATCACCTCTCACCAACCGTTACCCAAACCGGTGCCGACCATATCAAGTTGCCGTCTTTCTGTGAGACCTTCACGAAATAGTAGTGCTCGCCGGGCTTGGGCCTGAACTTTGTCTTCCAGTGTCGACGATTCGAGTTCGGCCTATCGGTCTGGACGACAACGCCGTCCTCAAAGAGTTCTATCCTGGTTATCTGGTCATTGGGATCGGGATCGTTCACAGCTATTGCTACTGAGACCGTTTTGGCCGGCTCTGTGATGATGTCCCCCATGGTCGCGCCGTTGACCTTGAAGAGCAGGATGCAGTTGCGGTCCAGTGTCGAATAGCAGTGGCGATTCTTCAGGGCGTGCAAGACGTTTCGCTTCGATAGACCGGGTGCAAGGATGCCGGACCATGCATACGCACTGCCCCAATTGGGGCGGTGTGTGTCGTCTGAACCGTCGGGTGCAATATGCCAGCCGAGTTTTAGGGCGCGGATATATGCCTGCTCTTCTTCTTCCTTGCGAACTTCCATCAACTGAACGGCCCTGTCGCCTATCTGGGAATATGCCAGTCCACCAAAGACCTTGTCCCCCCGGCCGGGATGGTTGAACTTACAGACCACTTTGGCGTCAGCGGCGGCTTTGTAGAAACCGGCGAGGTCCGCAGGCCAGTGGTTGGTCTTAGGATCGAAGATATTGAGGTGCCCTGCTTTCTTTGTCCACTCCAGGCCGGGAATAGCCACAAACTTACCATCTTGACAGGCATCCCATGCCACCTCGCGCATATCGAGCCATTCGGTGTCGTCTACCTGTTCCAGGTGGTCGGTCAGTGAGTACACATCGAGCTTCGCCACGTTGCGGGCGTAGTCGTGGGCAGCAATGGGCAGCAGAGTTCCATCCGAGAAACTGGTGTGGCTGTGCAGGTCGGAAAAGTAGACCTTCAGTGGATTTTTGACCTTAACGCTAATAGCTGTATCGGCCCGCTTGTTAGTAGTTTTGACTATCAAATTATGGTTGCCGTTGGGTACCATCCTGGAGTTCAGCCGGCCTTGCCATTCATTCGTGTCGGCCACTTGCTCCAACTTCACCCATGGGGGGCCGCCCACACCGGCGTAAACAGGACCTGATAGTTTACCCGGCAGCTTTAGTTGGACATCAACTTTGCCGGACAGCGTCTGGCCTGCTTTTGGCTGGAGGATCTCAGCTTTGGGTGCGGCCCAGGTTGTCTCAAGTGCCACCATGAACACTAATGCAATAAGTGGAACAATCCGCCCCAAACCGTGTTTGTTTTTCATCGTACTCATACCCTTCTCTCCTTATATAACTTAAGTTCCTTCCTTTTTGCTGCAGCACCTCGTTGGATTCAAAACTCCTCCTGGACTACAACGTGTATAGCAATTCGTCAAGGTCACTATAGGCCTTTAAAACTTATTGACCTATTATACACTATCACATCTCAGGATTCAAGCTGCTCTTAGTGGATAGTAACCGTGACCTGTAAAGGAAACTATGAGGGTGATGGGATGCAGTCCAGTTTTCTTGTCCTCTCCTCCAGCGGGAGTATAAAAAGGGACACGAACATATAGATTGGTCCTGGCAGCCTACAAGGGCCGGTCCGGTCCCTCAAGGGCTAATCCTGGTCCTCAACGGCAGCATAGTGATATTCGCCTTCGTTGGAGGCCTCATAGGGCTGCTTTGCTTTGCCGGTGTCAGCAACGGAAGCCACAGGCTGTTGTTCGGCGGCCTCGGCCTGCTTACGCATCTGCTCGTATTCCTTGATTGTCATCATGACTTCTCGTGCCTGGCTTCCCTTGTATTCGCCGAGTATACCGGCGGCGGCCATCATCTCGATAATCCTCGAAGCGCGGGCGTAACCGATATTGAGGCGGCGCTGGAGCAGTGATACGCTTCCTCGCTGTGAGTCCAAAACAACCCTGACGCCCTCGTCAAAAAGCTCATCCTTGTGCATATCGGCTATGTCAATCTTGTTTAGCTGTGTAAGCTCAGGATGGAATTGAGGCTCGGCAATCTCTTTAAGATACTTGACAATTCGCTTTAGCTCGGTTTCATCAACAAAGGTGCCCTGTGCGCGCGCCAAATCGCTTGAGCCGGGCTTTAGAAAGAGCATGTCACCTTCTCCGAGCAGCGTTTCGGCACCGTTTTGGTCGAGAACAATTCTGCTGTCCAGCCTTGCGGCAACCCGGAAACCAATCCTGGAGGGCATATTTGATTTTATAAGGCCTGTGACAACGGTGGCCTGCGGCCTCTGAGTAGCCAGGACAATATGAATACCAATGGCGCGGCTCTTCTGGGCGAGACGGACGATATACGCTTCTATCTCCTTTGCCGCGGTCATCATCAAATCGGCAAGCTCATCGATAACAATCACGATGTAGCGTAGTTTCTTTGGAATCTTTGCCGCTTCGTCCTCACTGCCGGGGTCAAATCGCTTAACGATCTCCTCGGCTCCGAGCCTGTTATACTCGGCTACGTTCTTCACCCTCGCCTCTGCGAGGAGTGCGTAGCGCTCGTCCATCTTGACGGTGGCCCATTCAAGTATCTGGACGGCCCGCTGGGTGTCAGTGACTATGGGGCACATCAGGTGCGGGATAGTGTTAAAGACCGTCATCTCGACCATCTTGGGGTCAATCAAAATCATCTTTACTTCATCCGGGCGCTTTGTAAGGAGTATTCCTGTGATGATACTGTTAATGCAGACACTTTTTCCGGAGCCTGTTGTGCCGGCAATAAGCAGGTGGGGCATGGCGGTCAGGTCGGAGATAAGTGCTTCTCCGGCGGAATCCTTGCCGAGAAAGAGGGGAATCTCCATTCTCTCGGGCTTGCTTCCTGCGAGCCGCATTATATCCTTTATGCGAACTTTTTCTTTTTGGGTGTTTGGTACTTCAATGCCTATCGTATGCTTGCCGGGCAAGGGGGCCACAACGCGAACGGCGCCTACGCCGAGGGCACGAGCTATATCGTTTGCAAGGGTGCTAATCTGGCTGACCTTGACACCTGCTGCCAGCTCCAGCTCAAACATTGTCACGACGGGGCCTGTCTCGGCGGCCACCACACGAACATTGATGGTGAACTCTGTCAGCAATTGCTCCAGTGCAGCAGCCTTTGCCTTGACGACCTTTTCCTGGACCGCGGCGAAGGTATGCTCCGGCTCGACCAGCAGGTCCATCGGGGGCAGAGTGTAATCTTCATAGCTTGGGGGTACGTAGGGCTTGGGCGGTTTTTTGGGCTTTGGCGGTTTTAACTTGAATGGTTTTGGCTCGGGCGGAGAAATCCCTTTGCCCTCAAGCCGGGTCGTTCGTAATGGAGCGGGTGTCGGAGACTTGACGCTTAGCTTTTGCCAAATCTGTCCTAACGCTTCGGATCTCTGCTTTGCCGCCGAGAACGCCGATGCCGGCGCACCGACCATCTTTCCGGCCGCCAGGCCAAACCATCGCAACACTCCGAGGATAATACTGTCGGCCAAGAGGACAATGCCAACAATCCATGTGGCTATAATCAGTATGAATGTGCCCAACAAGGCCAGGTGGCTGCGCAGAAAGACTACCGTTCCGATGCCAAGGACGCCGCCTGAACCCATCGGAAAACCGTACACCCGATAGGGCCACAAGCAATAAAAACTGCTGGAAGCGGCGACGGTCAGCAGTACCAGACCAATTGCCCGCAAAATGGGCTGGCCCGTATTTCGATTTGTGAGTTTTGCAGTCAGCCAGGAAATTGCCGAAGCGAGAATGACAAAGACGCCCGGCCCAACGTAATAGAGCAAATGGTAGGCGCAAAAAGCACCTATCGAGCCGCACCAGTTTGTTGGCGGGTTGTTGTGAGGATAGACAAACTTGCTGGGCCAATCACCGATATTGAAACTGACACAACTGCATAAAAGGACGAGCATGGCCGCGATCCCGACAAATTGGACGGCCGTTTTACATATTATTTTGTCTTTCATACCGACACTTTACTCATTTTGCCACTTTCGTCAAGACCGATAAAAAACGCCTTGCCGGCCCTGCGCACAAACATCGCGTAACCCTTCCGGAATTTATATCGGCCAGATTCGGGGCTTTTCTTCACAATTGCCGGCCGTCGGCGGAGAACTGCTGAAGGAAATGCCGGGTGGATGATAGTGACCGGGGAGACTAAGCGCCAAGTGCCGCCTGGTTATTTGCCGGGCTATCGTCCAAAAAAGAGCGTCAGAGGGCAAGTAGGGGCAGGGGAAACTTGCTTGTGCGTTTGCGACTTATTGCTTCTATGTCTACATAAATAAAGGTTTTATGTGCCTTTCGTAGATGTTTTCGGTCACGTTGCGGGCGATAATGTCGGCGTATTTGTCCAGCGCGTCGAAATAGCGCGGCCCCATTTCGGCGGCAATTTTGTAGGCAACGTGCAGGAGCTGGCGGAGGTTGCGATCATATCTTTGGCACGATTGGTCGTGCCTGAGGGCCGAGGCAAAGGCGTCGGCGTCCCATTGGTCAACGGCATCGGGGGCAGGGAGCGTGGCGATGTCGATATCAATGACGGTCGCATAAGGTCCACACAGTTCGTCGATTCGTGAAATCGCCACGGCGTAAACTTCCCGGGCGATTTCAAGGCCTTCTCCGCCAGCCATCGCCAGACCAATGAGCTCTTCGAGCCAGGTAGTGCCGGCGGTTTTAAGATGCAGGCCGGCGTAGAATTTCGTCAGCGTTCCGGCTATTGGCCCGTAGATTGAAAACTTATCACTGCCTGAGTGGACGCTCAGCGTCAAATCCCCGGGCAGGTCGAATTCTTTGGCGGCTAAGGCGACCACGGCGACGTCGGCTTCGAATTCCTTTGCAAACTTTTGAACGTCACCGACATAATCGACGCCTTTGTTGAACCGGCCTGTAAATTTCGGGGCGATTGTCCGGGCGGGAATGCCTTCGTCGGCAATGGCGGCGAGTATGAAAAGCATTTCGACGGGCGTCTGCGGCTGGTCTGTTTCGTCCATCGAGACTTCGGTGATGAAGTTGCCGGAGCCTTTGGCTGACTCGATGTGACGATAAATTTTGCCTGCCTCTTTTATCGCCAGGAGGCACTTAGCCGCTATGGCCCGGACCTGCTGTTCGGTTATTTCGAAAGTTGCTTCGATGCCGGGGATTGCAAGCGTGCCGATGAACTTTTTGTGCTTTTCGATGAAGGCTTGAATGTCACTTTCCTGAGCTGGATGGTCGATGAAGTCGGCGACATCAAGGGTGAAGAAGTCACTGGATTCGATGAATACATCAACGTTGTTCAGGCCAATATGGTCGGCGTCTACAAAATAGGGATCTTCGAACGCCGCCGCCGAGACGGCGTCGTCAGCTTCCCGGCGTGTGTCCTGCGGCGTTGTGCCGATGATAGAGTGTTCCCTGTTAGATTTGTTCCAGACAGGGGTGATGTTCAGGCCCTGTTGTTTTGCCTTTATTATGGCGGCGAGCTGTGCTTTTCCCTGCCGGCCGAACCTGTCACCGATTCCAAACGAATACTTTTCCAGCTTCATACGTTACATTTCCTTTCTAATATTTCTTTTAAGCGCTCGAGCGAAGTATAGCAGCCTTTCATTTTGGAACAAGTCGAAATGCCAGGACCGGTCTGCCGGCATCAGCGAAGTCTCCTTGCAGCTTTATCCAGCCATCAGAGGCTGTATCGAGTTCCGAAGTATTTGTGCTGAAACGAGCGGGCAGGCGCTTTCGTTCCATCGGTTCGAGCGTGATTTCCCAGCGGTCCGGTGTTAGTTTACATCCTTGGGGGGTGTGTTCGACGGTTATGGTTCCGCTCACCGTTTTGTTGCTGAAATTATACGCGAGGAGATTAAGGGTCGTTTCCTTATCTACTGGAACAGTATGGGCCTGCTGGTCGAGCTTTGTCGAGCTGTGGTGCATCTGGAGCTGTAATACCACAGGTGATGCCTTGCCGCCTCGAAAGGCCGAAGAGTGCGTCGGCGGTTCCATGGGCAGATTTCGGGCGGCATCTTTTTGGAGAATGACGAAAACAGGGGCCGAATCAATCTTTGCCATTGCGTTTTTACCAAGAGGCCTGCCCAGATAATCGTAAACGGCTTCTATGGACAAGCTTTTTGGCAACGGCCAGGTTGTTGATTTTTCCGACCAGATTACAAGCACATCTTTCTGTCTCCCATCGGGGCGTGACTGGAAGGCGTAAACACGAACGCCGGGATTATCCTCTGGAATCCATCTGCCCAGGGGAACTGCTCCAGACAGGATGCGGCCGAGCGTTGCGAGAGCAACGTAGCCGGGCCGGGGAGTCTGGTCGTTACGCAAGAGGCCGAACTGTACTTCCCTTTCGTGGTAGTTGCCCAGGATGAAGAAAAAGTGCCGGTTGACGCCGGCAAAGAGACTGGAGGCATAGGAACGAGCGATAAATTCGGCCTGTTTTATTTCGTCTTGGCGTGACATTTCGCTCCAGGGCTTTCCTGTTTTGGCCACAGCCCGGACTCCACATTCGGTAATCCAAATCGGCCGACCACACGCGGCTTCTCGTGCCGGTGCAAACTGGTTGAGATAATTGTCGGGCTTTTGATATGAGTGGATGTTGTATGTTTCGAAATAGGGCCAAGCCTGATTTTCAAGCACGCCCTTGGTGTGCAGAGCTGTCCCGGCACCGGCGTAGACGTTCCAGCAGACGGTCAAATCGGGATTGCCCGCCTTGTAGCCGAGATATGCTGCTTTCTGGTGGGTGCACATTTCGTCAATAGTGTGGCCTCCGAACATGGTGATATTAGCTTCGTTCCAGGGCTCCCAAGCGAGTACGCGGCCTTCGTAGCGCTGGGCCATAGCTTTGCAGAACTTGTATAGCAGACGCAGGTCCCTGGGAAACCGACTGGAGCGGTTTTCTCCATCAAGCTCTTTATCCGCGGCCCAGCCTGGTGTGTCGTGAAATACCTGCAGGACTTTTAGCCCGTATCGTGCCTGGAAAGTAGCCGCGGTGTCATAGGTCGTTTTGTTTGGGAGCTTGTCGGGTTCCGGCTGGAATCCTCCCCAGCTCATACGGTCGCGAATCCAGTTCACACCCGCCAGAGCGGCCAGTTGGGCGAAACGTTCCTGGCGAGCCGGTTGGTTGGACGCAAACCAGGAAGTGGCTGAGTCGACACATACCGGGGAATCCTGGGGCACGGGTTCGGCCAGCCTTATCAGGACCGCGGCTGTTGTCCAATCCACGACCTTGTCGGCGGCATCCAGAAATTCAATTCGGTACCAGCCGATTCCCAATCTGCCTGCCTGGAGTGATGATTTTGAGTCCGGTTTCTTATCGTCGATAGAGCCTTGTCTAACAAGGTTCCTGCGGTCATCAAGGACGCGCCAGATAACAGCTTTGCCTATAGTTTTTTCAGGCATTGTGATATTTACATCCTCGCCGAGCAGGAACACGTTACCGGGATGTTGCGGCTGTGTGGTCGGGATGCTTCTTGGAATGGTCTGCAAGGGGCGATTTAAGTCTGCTTGAAGCACTTTTTCCCGGCCTGAACACACAGATATCATTGTAACTAAAAATACAAAGTGTAGGGCCCTGGTAGGTACTGATAGTAGTCTTGATTGCGGCATTATCATTCTCCTGTTTTTTTTCAAGGTTTCTCGACAGAGTGGTTTGACAATATAGACAGCGCCTTCTTTGGGACATCGGGGGCTTTCTCAGCGACCCTGCTGACACGGCTGAGGTCATTGGATACAAGCACTACACCCTCGCTGGCAGAGCCCTGTAATTTCAGGAATGTATCCGTTCCCGCCTGCGGTCTGCACCCGCGAATTAGGGCCGCTTTGACGTCGGTCAATCGAATTATCGCGCCGGCGTCCTGTGAGAACGGAACGTCAAGGTCATCAATCGAAATATTTTCGCAATCTTCGGCGACGAGCGCGTGACGCTGGTCGGATTCGGCCAACTGGAGCTGTATGTTGCGGAGCTTGAGGCCTTTTACGTGTCGGCAATAGAGGCCGTAAGCCGGCAACGGGCCGAACATAGAGTACTCCGGGTATGCGGTGGGATTTTCAGGGACAGCGCGGGCGGCATCCTTTTTTGTCCCCCCGCCTGCGAACGAAAGTCTTGCGTTACTAATGGCGACGTTTTCTATTGGGTAGCCGGGCAGGCCGGAGATCGCGCAGCCGGTCGGATTGGCGCCGGTTGCCTCGATATTGCTAATGGTGACGTTACGCATCACGCCAATTTTGGGCTTTTCCATGTCCTTTTTGAACGGGCGGGCGCGATTACCAAGACGCAAAAAGATCGGCGCACCAACGCCGTTCATCGCGATGTTTGATA
>JBARPZ010000084.1:0-24858 GCA_049643445.1 Sedimentisphaerales bacterium | reverse complement strand
AGATAGTGCTTACCGCATTGCTGGAAAGAGGGGACAAGGTCTTGGGTATGGCATTGGAGCAGGGGGGGCATTATTCACACGGGTCGAGTGTTTCCTTTACCGGCAAATTCTTTGAAGTAGAAAATTATTATGTTGATAAGGAAACCTTTCTTCTGGATTACGGTGCTATCAGGGAGCAGGCAGTCAAATTCAAACCAAAGCTGATTATATGTGGAGCCAGCGCTTATACGAGAACGATAGATTTTGAGAAGTTTAGAGAGATTGCTGAGAGCACAGGGGCGTACCTTTTAGCGGACATCTCACACATATCCGGACTGGTGATAGCTGGTGCCCATCCGTCCCCTGTAGATCTTGCGCACTTTACGACGACGAGTACGTATAAGCCGGGAGGTCCCAGAGGGGGCCTGATAGTGATGGGCAAAGACTACGACCGCAAGATTAAGTTGGGGACAAAGGACATACCTTTATGGGAACATATTGACGAGGTAACGTTTCCGGGTGTGCAGGGGACACCTTATTTCAATAATATAGCCGCTAAAGCCGTTTTTTTCAAAGAAACACTTTCTGATGAATACAAAGAGAGACAATTCAAAATCGTAGAAAATGCAAAGAAACTTGCGGGTAGCCTCGTGGATTTTGGATACGATGTAGTAACCGGCGGGACGGACAACCATATGGTCCTTGTAGACGTGGCGAATTTACGGCAGGGCTTGACGGGGCCGACAGCACAAAAGAGTCTGGAAGAATGCGGCATTGTTGTCGATATGATTCATCTGCCATACGAGAAAGGAGCTTCGGTTGCCGGCGGCATCAGGTTGGGGACGCCTATTGTTACAAGAAATGGGATGGGGCCTAAAGAGATGGAAAGCATATCGGCGTTGATAGACGCGGTGTTGAAGGTGGTAGAAATTGTAAGCGACGGTGGATACGGGATAGCCGAGTCATTCAGAGAAAAGACAAGAACCAAAGTAAAGGATTTATGCAGCCGGTTCCGTATGCGTTAGGAAACTATCCCAAGACTGTTACTTTAGTTGATATTATCCGACTTTTAACCGTACAGTAGTGGTTTACGCGATATGAAATTACTCGACATCGGCGATGTTGCCTTCGGGCCTGCCGACGAGGTAGATTCTGTTTTTGCCGCTGCGTTTCGCCTCCAGCAGCGCTTTGTCTGTCTGCTCAAAAAGCTCCTGCACTGTTGAACAACCGTCGCCAAGGCTTGCGAGGCCGCCACTTATTGTCAGTACCCCTTTGCCTTCCGGGCCTAACAAATGCAGTTCAGCTTTTTCTAATTCTTTTTGGAATCGCTTTGCAACAGATATCACTTCTTTGGGGTGCTGCGCTATTGCCGAGCGTCTTTCTCCGCCTTCGGCCGGCATCCCAGCCGGTATAGGCTGCGGCTCATCCCAGAAGACAACCGCAAACTCATCGCCTCCAATCCTGCCGACAACATCGTGTGTGCGGCAGCATCGCCGCATTAAAACGGCAGCCTGCCTTAGAATTTCGTCCCCGGCCGAATGACCGTAAACATCGTTGTAATGTTTGAAGTTGTCAATGTCGAAAATAAGCAATGTCACCCGCCCGTTTTCCTTTATGGCATGTTCTATAATTTGCCTGGCGAACTCCCTTATATACCTTCGATTCTTCAGGCCCGTCAAATCATCCTCTGTAGCCAACTTTTCAAGATGTCTTATCTTCTTTTCTATCGCAGCATCAACAGCGGCTTGTGTTTCAGTCTCAACTGTCCTTATGCCTTGAGGGGACATAATTAGTTCGTAGAGCCGTTTTGCCCGAACTGGACAAATGAGGTAATCATCCACTGCACCTGCGTTATTGTAAGCCGAGCGGACGAGTTGTATGGCAACCGGCTCCTCCCACATCTGCGCCAGGAGAACAATTTTCACACCCGTATTAACCTCTCTCAGGGCTTTGAGAGCCAAGCTTAATTTAGAGGACAAGCCGGACATTACGATAGCGACTGCTGCAAAGCTGTTCTTCGAAGCAGCTTCGATTGCGTCAGGCATATTGGTAGTAACCTGGCAGGGCAACTCTTTGACAGCCTCGGGATTTAAAAGCGCCCTGCTAATATCGCCTATCAGCAGAACCTTGCGGGCATCCGAATCAGAGCGAATTGGCATATTAAAAGTTCCCATTTCTCGAGTTTAGCTAATATCCTGTGATAGAAACGCGTAGAAAGCGAAAAAACAATCGATTGTCGCTTTCTATGATAGCATAATTTGCAGAAAAGTCAACCCCCATCCCCACCTGGCAACCCGCTTACAATCTAATCGGCTGCCGGCAGGTCATCCAGAATCTTCTGTACCTGCTCAGAATGGATGCTACTTGGATACAAGCTGATAAAACTGGTCAGAGTTGCCCTGGTCTCGACTAAAAGCTTCTTCTTCAGCTCTAAATTTGCCTCATCCTGCTGACTCCACTGACGTCTCTTCAAAAGCCCAAGTTCGTATAAAGCCTGCATTCCACCATCAGTATTCTGGAATTCTCGGTGTATTTGGGCTAATTTTTCAGCCCGCAGCTGCTCATCAGCAACAAGTTTCGTTTTAGCCAACAGAATATTGTCGCGTAGAGGGTCCTTGTCGCCCATCTGTTTGAGCAGTTCGTCGAGGTGCCAGGAGAAATCTGTGCTGTGCGGATTTAACATAACAAATCTGGCCAAACGTTTCTCTGTGTCCGGCTCTCCGGCTCGATTTTCCGAACCTATAAGATTACGCAACTGACTCAATTTCCCCTGCAGCTCCGTCAACTTAAACGCCGTCATTGTCGATTCAGCCAGCGGACGAAATGGCTTAAAGAACGTCTCGATTTGCGGTTGGTCTGTTTCGAGTAGTTTCAACCGTTTCTTAAGCTTGTCTTGTGCCTCCATAAGAAGCTTCTCGGCCTGCTCAAACTCGCCCCGACCGGCCCAATCCTTTGCAATCCGCCATCGCGCTTCAAGCGATTCGCTACTTTCAGGAAACTGGTCATAAAGGCGATGCCATATCAGCAAGGAATCCCGGTGCGGATAATCATTATAAAAGCTCAGTATTTCTTTTTGGCCAAGTATATTGTAGTCCGGCCGATATTCACTCAGAAGCGCCTTGTAGTAAAGCGCTATAGGCATCCGTTGGCTTTGTTGTCGCCGCGTTATAAATAAATCGTATTGCTTGAAAAGCTCTTCTTTTTTCGCCCGAAAATTCAGTTCCGGAGTTACTATAAACCAGCTCGGCCAGCGGTCATAACTTAGCTGAGTCTGGATTTCTCTTTTCAACTCTGCACGCAGCGGTATCGGGTCGGTGGGGTAAAAGGAGCCTGCCAGATATTTTTTAACTGCAGGGTCTGTAAGGGTGTTGTCAAAGGCTTTAATTATGTTGTGCTCGTGAAATTCTACGGCCTCTTCCGGATTATTCTTGGCCACGTAGAGTTGATAGTCCAGCTCATCAAAGCCTATTCTTATTTCAAAGGTCACGATAGCTAAGACAAGGAAAATGGATGTAAACACCCAGACCAAGCCGGGCCGATAACGCGTATAATGACCTATTCCCAGGACCAATCCTGCTATTGACAAACCAATAAGCCAGGCACAAATCCATGGGGCAAAAGAGAATCCCAATTTAATAGGTTCTAACTTCCATGCGCCTCCGAAGTATCCCCAGTAAAGGAGCTGCGGCGCTGTGCATAACGCTACGGCGATAATGCGAGAGCGAAAACGAAGTGGCCGGCACGCCGCCGCGATACAACTGGCCAAAAGACAAATCGCTAAGCCGGGCAAATCGGCCAAGAAAAACACGGCCAATATAAAAGGCAAACTGTAGCTAAAACTCATAAGCTGCGATATCAACACCGGCACAACCGCCAGTACCCCCATGAGCAGACCTAAAACAAGAATCTGCCAGGGATATTCAAATATGCTCACCCCTCTGCTTGCGCCGGTGATAACAGACTGGCCCAAACGCCAAAATTCTGAAGAAGCTGGACTGTGGAGGTTTAACGACCAGAATGCGCCGGTCAGTATTTTCGACCAAAAGAGGCAGCTCACACTAAAGGCAACAACAGCAAGCAACCAGCACTTCACAACATTTTCATGGCTGTAGTGTAGTGTAGGACCAAAAGCCATAAAAGACTTCGAGGCTACTCCCGGCTTTTGCGGGGATGAATCTGACCCTGCCGAAGCAGGGGATGTTTTTTCCGCCTGTTTATTATTCATAAACCTTCCTTCGAGACCCGATTCTCGATTTTGTCTTACGAGTACCGAGTAACGAGCATCGGGCTATGTTCCTTCACCACTGCTGGCAAGATATTCGATTTGTTCAGCCGTAAGTTTGTCTATCCCAATCGACATTGACTTAAGTTTGAGCTTGCTTACTCGCTGCTCTATCTCGATAGGGACATCGTGGACCGCAACGGCAAGCTTGCCCTGTTTTTTCATCACATATTCAGCCTCTAATGCCTGCGTCGCAAAGCTCATATCCATCACGCTTGCAGGATGTCCCTCAGCGGCCGCAAGGTTAATCAACCGCCCTTCAGCAAGAAGGTAAATTCGCTTGTTATTCTTCAGGATATATTCATCGACATGGTTGCGCACATTACGGCGTACTTTCCTGCTGAGTCTTTTCAGCCCCGGTATGTCCAGCTCAACGTTGAAATGCCCGCTGTTGGCAACAACGGCCCTGTCCTTCATCGCACGAAAATGTTCAGCCCTTATGACGTTTTTATTGCCAGTAAGGGTTACGAACAGCTCGCCGACCTTTGCCGCCTGGGCCATTGGCATAACTGCAAATCCGTCCATAGCCGCCTCAAGCGCCTTGACAGTGTCAACTTCGGTGACAATAACGATCGCCCCCATTCCTCTTGCTCGCATAGCAAAGCCGCGTCCGCACCAGCCGTACCCTGCTGCAACAACCTTTTTGCCGGCCATCAGAAAATCGGTCGCTCGAATAATACCGTCAACCGTTGACTGGCCCGTGCCATAGCGGTTGTCGAAAAGGTGTTTGGTCGCAGCGTCGTTTACCGCAATAACCGGAAACTTTAACTTGCCTTCGTTTGCCATCGCCCGCAGACGAATAACGCCCGTCGTGGTCTCTTCCATACTCGCAATAATCCGGTGGGCTTCTTTCTTTCTGCTTGTATGCAGCTCATTCACCAAATCAGCACCGTCGTCAAACGTAATGACCGGCTTATGGTCGATGGCTGCATGGATGTGCTTGTAATAGGTCGCGCGATTTTCCCCACAGATGGCGAAGACCGCTATCTTAAAATCCTTCACCAGCGATGCTGCCACATCGTCCTGTGTGCTCAGCGGATTGGATGCGCAGAGAACAACATTCGCCCCACTGGCTTTCAGAGTCCTGGCAAGATTAGCCGTTTCGGCAGTTATATGTAAACAAGCCGAAACGTTTTTACCCTTTAATGGCTTGCTCTTTGCAAATCGCCTGCGAATCTCCGCCAGGGCCGGCATATCATTATCTGCCCATAAAATACGCCTCTTGCCCTCCGGTGCCAACGATAAATCAGCTACGTCATACTTCATTTACCAAACCTTTCAAAAAAGATAGAGATAATCAATATAATGCCAGGGGACGAAATCTGCAAGCCTTTTATTTCCGCAAATACTACGGCATTTTGCACCCGATATGACCGGGTATTGTGCAGTCACCGCCCACCGAGACATTATGCCCGAAAGAATCCCAGAATTCCTTTTCCTGCCGCGTCTTGCAGCCAAAATCCTTTCAAAAATAAAGTGTCGTGAGCAATAAATAACTTTGTATAAATAGCCGCGATGAGCTATAATCCATACAATATAACTAAAGTCAGATTTGATTTGAGAGTAGGAACAGAATAATGGCCAAGCGTTCGAACAATAAAAAAACCAAAGCGATTTGTAGCTTCTGTGGCCGGGCGGGAAGCCAGGTTGAGCCTTTCATAGAGGGCCCCAACAACGTCTTTATTTGTCCGGAATGTGTCCAGCTATGCCACGACATCATCCGGCAGGACCGTAAGCATCTCAGCAGACCGGCAATTGTGCTCAAAGAAATTCCCAGACCCAGAGAAATAAAAGAATATCTCGACGAATATGTAATCAGCCAGGAACACGCCAAAAAATATCTCTCTGTTGCAGTTCACAACCACTATAAACGTCTCCTGCACACCGATAGTGACGACAGCGATGTTGAAATAGACAAATCCAACGTTCTTTTAATCGGCCCGACCGGTTCCGGTAAAACACTGCTCGCCCGTACTCTCGCCCGCAAATTGCAGGTCCCTTTCGCAATATGTGATGCAACCACGGTTACCGAGGCCGGGTATGTCGGCGAAGACGTCGAGAACTTCCTGCTCCGATTGGTCCAGGCCGCCGACTACGATATAGAGGCCGCCCAGCGAGGAATCGTCTACATCGATGAAATAGATAAGGTCGGGAAAACCACCCAAAATATTTCTATTACACGTGACGTCTCCGGCGAAGGAGTCCAGCAGGCATTGCTGAAGATGCTCGAAGGAACTATTGCCAATATCCCGCCGCAAGGTGGAAGAAAGCACCCGGAACAATCCTACATACAGATTGACACAACACAGATACTTTTTATATGTGGCGGTACTTTCATAGGGCTGGAAAATATCACCAAGAAGCGACTCGGCAAAAAAATGATAGGCTTCGATTCAGAACTGGACGGCCGAACAGATGAAAAAACCGAGTACAGTGATATAATCGGCCAGGTCATACCGGAAGATATCATCGAGTACGGAATGATTCCTGAAATGGTTGGAAGACTTCCCGTAATTACAACCCTTTCGGCTCTTGATGAAAATGCACTTATGGACATAATGACCAAGCCGAAAAACGCGCTGCAAAAACAGTATCAAAAATTCTTTGAGATGGAGAATGCCGAGCTTGAATTTACAGATGGTGCCCTGCACGCGCTGGCACAGAAAGCGCTCAAACGCGACACCGGTGCCAGGGCATTACGTGCCATTATTGAGGAGCTGATGGTTGACTTGATGTATCAACTGCCGGAGGAGGGAAAGGGCGCAAAATACGTAATCACCCGCGACATCGTCGAAGGCAAAGCCGACCTCTTCACCGCAAAAAAAAGAGCAAAAAAAGAGTCAGCATAAGAAGACGGCTCGACCCGACTTTGGCGGGCTTCACCGCTCACCGTTTGGCTGTTCCCTATTCTTTAAGACTGCTAACTGGATATCTGTCGCACTGCTTTGAGCAATGGCAGCCAGCGCGTATTGGGCCTGGGCAAAACAAACATCCCTGTCAACACGCAAGGTAACAATTCTTCGGTCAGAGGGCAAATTTCTTAAGCTATAATCTACCAATCGGGCAATTTGTTCTGTTAAATCCGAGCCTTCGGATGCCGGGATTTTCTCCGAGCCGACCGCAAATGCACTTTTTCCCGCACTTGTTTTCATAACAGTAATAGTAGTAGTCCCCTGGGCCCCGGGCTCAGAAGCCGTCGTGGCAAATACACAGCCGTCCGGAACGGCCACTGCAAAATTCTCAGCCTCAATGAACTGACAAACCACCAGGAAAAAGATAATTAGCAGAAAAACAATGTCGATAAGCGGGGTCATATTAAAAGAACCCGGCTTCGTGGAACTACGGAAATCGTTGTTACCTCTCAAAGGCATAAACCTTTTCTCATATCTTATGTTTGGGAACGTCGGGATTCTATTGAGGACCTGACCGGCTTCGTTCTCAGCTCACCAATCGTCTGTTTAGGTTCCCCCGAATGCCGGGCGTTTGCCTGCTTTTGGTTTTTTAGGCTGCGCCTTATCTCAGGTACAATATTCTCAGACTCCACAACCGCATCGTTTACCAGCGTCTCGATTCGGTTGCAAAACACGCCGTGCATCGCCAAAGCCGGTATCGCAATAAACAGGCCCCAGAACGTTGTAACCAGTGCAACCGAAATCCCCCCGGCCAACTGCGCCGGTTGCGGCTGACCACCGGCCATTACAATAGCATTGAACAGCTTTATCATCCCGAAAACCGTACCGAACAGCCCCACCATCGGCGAAACGTTGCCAATCAGATTAACCCACTCAATCCTGCGTAAAAGACCCCCCGCCTGCTCCTGCAATGATTCATCAAGCACACTTCGCATCCGGAACCAATCACCTCTTCCCTGGCCGAGGGCCTTCAATACTGCGACACTTACAAAATCATTTTGTCCGGATATTCGTGCTTCCAATTGTCCCGGGCCGCGTGCCCGTATTATAGCAACAATCCTGTCGCCTATACCGCCGGGTACAAGTTTTTCGCGGCGAATGGTAAGACTGTACTCGACTGCTAAATAAACCGTAATAAGTGACATCGGCAAAAGCACAAACCAGACAATAGGACCGCCGGCTATAATGAATTGCGCAAAAAAAGTTTGCGTTCGAGCGGCCCCCGTTGTATCAGTCCCGAAGCTGCCATCCAAAGTAATAGCTATCACCGCTGATACACCAGCTAATGCAATGACCAAAAAGACCACCTTTATCAAAAAGCTCTTACGCATCCTTGCCCTTCGTATGTCCTGCGTCGTATTATGTCATTGTGATCGCAGTGAAGCAATCTATATTTCCTTTTGTGCTTTTTTCTGGTTATTTTTCATCATCATCGCTGATAAGGACAAACTCTCCGCCGCTTTGTCTTGCAATCTCCTCCAGCATCTTACGGTCGCTGCTCTGCGGCCAAAATCCTATCGTATTGATTCTTGTGGCCGGCGCAAATCGCTTCAGCAGGTCTGCTACTTTCTGCGAAAATATCTGGGTACCCTTAGCTGTCAGTTCAAAGCCGTCGGTGAGAAAATATATAACCGAAGGGCTAATCCCTCGCCCATCACGAATTTGTACCGCCCGCTCCAACGCCGCCGGAGCATTAGTTAGTCCGGCCGGCTGGATAGAATCGATAAAATCATACGCTGAAGACTTGGCCTTTTCTCCAGCTCGAAGCAATCGCCCGCCGCCGGATTCAAACAGCTTGTCGGCGCCGAAAAAGATGATGTAAAAATACTGGTCTGCCTGCAGACCCCTGATCGATTCCTTAAGCTTTCTCTGAACCCGACCGAACACCCCCTGCATACTGCCCGAACAATCTACAAGATAGCAAACCTTACGCTGGTCAGTGAAACTGCCGAAAAATTCAATCCTGGGCGACAAAACCTTGCTGCCCGGCAAAACATAAACACTTTCCGATACAGAAGGTTTTACCAAATCTCCCAAATCCTTATTACCCGGCTTTGCAGCTACAAAAATTCGCCCTGCCGTCAGCTTGTGCGCAGCCGAATTCACTCCTCCTGCAAATTCGGCCTTGCCTGGCTTGTTTATCTTTGGTTTAGGAATTATTGAGGCAGCTTCAATAAGCTTTTTTACCTGGCTTACTGTAGCCGTTGGAATGGGAACATCTCGTAGTTGAGTTTTGGACTGAGAGAATTTAACAAGGCCAAACACTGCCAGTACTATCAGATGCACAGCTATCGAGGCCATCCATGCCCAAAATGTCACGCTCCCGCCTCGCCCCGTCAGAAGTCCCTGCCGATAGCTGCCCAGGTATACGATACGCTTTACTTCTAACGAGCTGCGGCCGCATGTAACCATCCTTTGGTTCTTCGATACAGCCAAAAAAAACACCTGGTTTTTGTTAGTCTATAACTCTGACGAGAGATTGAACCTCCGTCAACATATTGTAGACCTTTTTTACATCGCCATTGTGCAGACGGATACACCCTTTTGAACTTTTCGTACCGATCGTTTCAGGCTCAATGGTGCCGTGAATGCCAAAGCCGGTCCTGCCTTTAGCATTTCCCCCGAGACCATCCAGTGCTATCCACCTTGAGCCTAAAGCATAGCCCGGGTCACCATAGTGAAGTAGTTTACCAGTTTCAGGGTCAGACCAGGGCGGCTTTATCAGCTTACCGCCCTGCTTAACGCTCCAAAGTCCTGTCGGCGTTTCCTTGCCTTCCTGCCCAAGACCCACACGAAAACTGCGAACGAAAGTGTTTTGAAGATACACATCCATCGTGAAAGTCGAAAGATACACCTTGGCATGGAAAGGACCGTGGATGATTTTTATCATCTGTCCGGCCCTCAGCAGCTCGGGACGACTGATATTATTAACCTCCTGAAGAATCTCCCATGGTACTTTATGATCATTGCTGATTGACCTAAGCAAATCACCAGGCTTGACTTGATAATTGCTGCAAAACCTGTCCTGAGGATAAACCGTCCTGCTAAACAACCATTTGTCGGCAAGCTCAGAAAGTTTACGTTTAATAACAGCTCGCTGCACATTATTCATAGGCATTGAAAATGCCTCATTAAGTCTGTCGCGCGCTTCTATAACCTTGCTCGGCGTTGCTTTAACAAGCAACATTGCTTCGTCAATAAGTTCAGTCACTTTGGGGTTGGATTCGGTTGTGGGCTCAGGTATTATTGCTGGTGTCTTCGTTTCTACCGTGATTTTGGGCGTTATCTTCGATTCTACCGTGCGTTTAGGTATTGTATTCGGTGCCACAACAGGCAAAGGTTTTATTTCATTCTCTACTTTGACATCAACTAAACGTGCAGAAGTTCCTTCTTCGTTTTTCCCGAAAGGATAACCATAAATAAAACTAATCACCACGGCGATAATAAATAAAGCTGAAATGCTATATACCCATCTTAGGTTCCGGCCTTTTCGCCGCACGTACGAACTGGAAGGGAAACGTGCCACTTTATTCTCCTTATCCCCGATGTCGGCTATCGGGATTAAAATATAATATTTCCTTATCGGTCACCAAAAAATCTACCGGCTCATCACGCTCTACAACCGGTACCGTGTCAATGACCTGCTCTGAGAAAGCAAAGCCGCATCTTTGTGCATTAAGCTGCTCTTTAGCGAAAAACCTGTCGTAAAAGGAGGCGCCCCGTCCAAGACGATTTCCCTTCCTGTCGAAACCTAACGCCGGCGCCACCACCAAATCAATCTCTTCAATCGGCATCGGCACACCTGTTATTGGATTGCGAAGCCCGGCAACCTCAGTCGAAAAGCCCGTCTCCAGCGAGCTTATCTTTACGGGTATCATATGCCTCTGCTGCCACGAAATCTTCGGCACCACTACCGTTTTACCAAGTTGCCAGGCGTAAAGGACTACCTCCGAAGTATCCACCTCGTGCGGCAGCGATAAATACATCATAACCGTTGCTGCTCCTTGAAATTGCGGTGTCGAAACGAGGTTCCGGCACGCTTTTTGGCTTTTTTCGCTCCTCTCCTTCTCACTCATCTCAAGCAGGCACTTCTGCAACTTCACACGCAACCGCTCCTTGTCCATTTAGTTGTCCTTATTACCGGTGCATTTCTTGACAGGTTTGCTATTTTGTATCAACGTTTGCAGCTTTTGTAAATACCGCTTAATATTTTTTTCATGCCCAATTTCTTTTGGTACGTAATATTTGTTCTTCAACGTCCCCGGCATGTACTCCTGTGGCACAAAACCATCCTTAAAACTGTGAGGATACTTGTAACCGGTTCCAAAACCCATTTTTTTCGCAGCCGGGTAATGACTATCCTTCAGATGTTTCGGCACCGGTTTAGTCGGCTGCGATTTCACATCGTCCATTGCTTTCCAAACCGCTGAAGCTGCCGCGTTTGATTTCGGCGCACAGGCAACGTATATAGCCGCCTGTGCCAGCGCCAGTTGTGCTTCCGGCAGCCCGACAAACTCCGATATCTGAACGGCGGCGGCAGCCAAAACCGTCGCCATCGGGTCGGCATTTCCAACGTCTTCTGCCGCACAAACCGCAATTCGCCGCGCTATAAAACGCGTGTCCTCCCCTCCAGCTATCATCCTGGCAAGCCAGTAAACCGTGGCATCAGGGTCGCTGCCACGCATGCTCTTCTGAAAAGCGCTTGCAAGGTCATAATGCGTATCGCCTGTACCGTCGTAGTCGATTGTCTTTTGTTGTATCGACTCTTTCGCGATTTTCAGATTAAATTTAATTGTTTTCTCCCCCTCTCGTGCCACCTGCGATAACACACCCACTTCCAGTGCTGTCAGTGCCCTGCGAGCATCACCATCGCTCATAACAGTTAGAAACCTCAGCGCCTTCTCATCCGCCTGGATGTCAAATCCGCCCAGACCTCGCTCGGAATCGGCAATAGCAGCCTTAAGAAGCTGCAAAACATCCTCTTCGCTAAGCGGCTCAAAACGAAACACAGTGCTGCGGGAAATCAAAGGCGAATTGACCGAGAAAAACGGATTTTCTGTAGTAGCCCCTATCAGTATCAAAATCCCCGATTCGACGTCATCCAGCAAAACATCCTGCTGAGCACGGTTGAAACGGTGGATTTCATCCATAAAAAGTATGGTTCGCCTCCCACTGGCGGCCAGTCTGTCTCTGGCGCCTGTGATAATCTGGCGAATGTCTTTCACACTGGCGGCAGGGGCGCTGAGATGGTAGAATTTGGCCTTCGTATAATTCGCAATCACTCGTGCCAGGGAGGTCTTGCCCACGCCAGGGGGGCCATAGAATATCAGGCTGCTGAGCCTGTCGGCCTCCAGCATCCTTGTCAGCAGTCTATCCGGGCCAAGGAAGTGTCTCTGCCCGAGAAACTCATTGAGCTGTCTCGGTCTCATCCGAATCGCCAGAGGCGCTGCAGAGTCCATATTTGCCTCTTCAGACCGGCTAAACAAACTTTTACTGTCCTTCTCATCACACATCGACCATATTATATGCATGATATGCAAAACTGTCGAAATTTATTTCCACAGGTTCCTATACACACTCAGTCGCCCCGTTTTTATGCACACAGCCCCTGCAAAAAAAATCCAAAAAAAACTTTTATTTATTTGATTTGCAGCCATATACCGATAAACTTTTAAATAACTTGTAGGTCATTTAAGTTTATACGTGATAGAAGTTTTCGTGTAGTATGGTGGGAAGTTTAAGGAAAGATCTTTTAATTAAGGAGATGAGTATGAAGAAAAAAGCAATTTTACTAACTGTTGTTATCCTGTTTAGCGCAGGACCTCTGGCTCTGGCTCAGGAAGGCGGGATAAGTGGAACTGTTGACCTGACCTATAAGAGCAAGTACATCTGGCGAGGTTACGATTGGTTTGACAATGACCACAGCGCACTTCAACTGGGCGCGAACATTAAAATAGCCGACACAGGATTTGGCTTGAGTATTATTAACACAAGGGCCATCAGTAGCGGAGATGGTCTACTGGGAATCCCAAACCAAAATCTAGAGAGGATAAACTTTACTTTATACTACGGCAACGTTATCTATGAAGACGAAACTTATGCAACCAACTACAGCCTTGGCTGGGTCTACTATAACTTGCCGGACAATTCTCCCAGGTTTGCGGATATGCAGGAAATCTTTGTATCTCTTTCCTGGCCAAAGCTTTGCCCTGCAGGTTTCGTTCCCAGCTACACCGTTGTAGCTATGTGGCCATCCAAAAGCAATTCAACCCTGAGTAGCCTTGTTGATGCTAGTGGCTGGCTGCATATACTCGGAATTGGCTACGACCTGACCGTTCCTGAACTGGTACCGGAAATACCCGAGCAGGTTGTACACCTCTCCGGAAGCCTTGTCTACAACGATGGCGTCCTCGGCGCAGATCATGACTGGTCACACTTTCTCTTTGGTGCCTCAACGGACTTTGACCTCGGCAACAACCTTGCCTTCTCTCCCGGATTGTATTACCAGGCATCGATGGATGATTCGGTAAATGATAGTGATGAAACCTGGGTCAGCTTGAGTCTAAAGTACAAATTCTAAA
This sequence comes from Sedimentisphaerales bacterium, assembly GCA_049643445.1. GTDB lineage: Bacteria > Planctomycetota > Phycisphaerae > Sedimentisphaerales > Anaerobacaceae > CS2-K091. The sequence continues at coordinate 11,104 of JBARPZ010000084.1, read as the reverse complement.
ACTATCAGTTAGTTTGTATTTCAAAAAAGAAGGCCGGTTATGGAAAACCGGCCTTCTTTGTCTGTTTATTGTCTCAGCTTATCAAACGAACCAGCACTAAATCGCTCTCTGCCCGAAATAATTAGCCGTTTTAATCAGCGCATTTTTAGCCTCGCCTTCTCTTAACTCAGTCAATGCATCCAGCGCTTTTGTAACGAATTCCTGCGCCTGGCCGTGCGCATATTTCAAACTGCCCAAACGCTCTAACATCTCCGCCAGGCTCTCTTTCCCGCATCCGGCATCACGCTCGAGACAGGCCTCATGATTCAATCCCTTAGAAATTTCCCCTTTCTGTATCACATTATCACTCGTTACAGAATCTCTAAGGGGATTCACGAGATACGAATTTATCACCGCACTTTTTTGTCTTTCGCCCACCGCTCTTAGCAAATGTATTACAGCTAAAGTCGGCTTGTTGTTATCGATATCGCTGCCGAGCGTTTTGCCCGTTTTGCCTTCATCGCCGATTATATCCAGCAAATCATCAGTAATTTGAAATGCAATGCCGGCATTTAGACCGAAACAGGCCAGCGACCGAGCTTGCGTCTCGCTTGCCCCCGCCCAAAGCCCGCCAACCAAACAGCAGCACCTGAAAAGAGATGCGCTTTTTTCGGTAATTATGTCGATATATTCCGATTCGCTCAACTGCCAATTCTGCCTCTCAGTTACCTGCCTCAATTCGCCTTCGCAGACCCGAACCACCGTACCGGCAATTATATTAGCGATTTCCGGGTCCAAATCGGCACTTATTTTGAAGGCCTTGCCCAATAAGAAATCTCCTAACAGCACAGCCGATTCGTTACCGCAGAGACTATTTACCGTAGGCAGTCCTCTTCGTTTTTGTCCTCCATCTATAACATCGTCGTGCAATAGTGTGGCATTGTGAATTAGCTCAATAATCGCTGCAATACGGATAGCATCGTATCGCGTATTGCGCAGATTTTCACTCACCGCCGAGTCCTCGTAGGCCGCAGAGTTTTTTAGTTTTAATTTTTTCTTTGCATCCCCTGCACTTTCTGTGGTTAATCCTTTCTCGCATAACCCATCACGCACGACGTGATACGACAATAAGACAAGGCCAGGCCGAATCATCTTTCCGCCGTGGATATTTGCGCATCTGAGCAATCGGCTAACCGGTTCACGGGCTTCGGCCAACTGCTCATCAACCAATCTCCTTACCTGCCCCAATTCGTCATCGATGAGTCTAAAAGAAGGGGCCGTACTCTGCGGCAGACCACCGGATGCGCCTGTCCTCGAGCGCAGCGAAGGTTCACTATGTGATGGTAATTGCATATCAGTTTTGAACTTTAGACTTTGAGCTTTGAGTTACAACGAAGAACTCAAAACTCATGACTTCTTTCCGTGGGCGTATTGGAAGAACTTTTTCCTCAGAAGACTCGTAATAGGTCCGGGCTTGCCATCACCTATAATTCTGCCGTCAATATTGACAATGCCGATGACCTCGGCAGCCGTTCCGGTGAGGAAAAATTCATCGCAAATATATAAATCACATCTCGTAAGATTTTTTTCAACCACCTCAAGCTTTTCTTCCTTGGCCAACTTGATAACAACACCTCGCGTTATCCCTTCCAGTGCGCCTGCTTCAACCGGCGGTGTATAAACACAGGCGTTTCTCACAATAAAAACATTGTCGGCCGTTGCTTCGGCAACGTATCCTTCGTGGTTATACATAATCGCTTCGGGCACGTCATTGTCCAGAGCTTCAATCTTGGCCAGAATGCTATTGAGATAATTCAAGCTTTTGACCTGCGGTGGAAGTGCCAGCGGATGATTGCGAACCGTCGTTGCACTGATTACCTTCATCCCTTTTTCATAAAGCTCCTCTGGATAAAGCTGAATGTTATCGGCTATGATAAATAATCGCCCCCCCTCACAGATGAAGGGATTCAGTCCCAGAGTGCCCACTCCCCGGGTCACAACCAGTCGAATATAACCGTCAATAACGCCGTTGGCTTCGGTTGTTTTTTCAACTGTCGCGATAAGTTTGTCCTTACTCATCGGCATCACGAGGCGGATAGCCTTCGCCGATTCATAAAGCCTCTTTATGTGCGCCTCCAGCTCAAATATCCTTCGATTGTAGACACGAATACCCTCAAAAACCCCGTCGCCGTAAAGGAGACCGTGGTCAAAAACAGATATCCTGGCATCCGTTTCGTCTACAAGTTTGTCATCAAGCCAAATTTTTAGTCCCATAATTTCACGTCTCTTATTCTGTCTGCCGTATTTGTCCTTTCGCGATACGCATCACGGCTTCACGTACGACGAATTTTACCATCCGCCAACGTTACAATCCTGCCAGCCCTTTTTGCAACTCGTTCGTCGTGGCTGACCATTACAATCGTCTGCCCTGCCTGATTCAATTTTTCAAAGACGTTTAGGATACCATTTCCTGTCGCAGAGTCAAGATTTCCTGTCGGCTCATCGGCCAAAAGCACGCTTGGCTCATTCATTAAGGCCCTTCCGATAGCGACCCGTTGCCTCTCTCCGCCGGACAACTGATACGGTTTATGATCGGCCCTTTTACCTAAACCAAGCTGCTCAAGCAACTCTCCGGCCCGTTTTTCGGCCCGTCTGCGGCACGAAAACCAGCCGAATACTCCTTTTAAAACCATCGTTGGCAGAAAAATATTTTCCAGCACATTTAATTCGTCCAATAAATGATAAAACTGAAAAACAAACCCGACCATCTTGTTGCGGAACTTATTCAATTCGCCGCTGCTATATCGGCTCAAATCCCGCCCCATAAATGCCACAACACCCTTATCCGGCCTATCCAACACACCTAATATATGCAGAAGCGTACTTTTACCGCTCCCAGAGGCACCTACTATAGCAACATACTCACCTTTCTTTACACTCAAATCCACACCTTTCAGCACCTCTACGTCTGTGGCGCCCATCCGATAAGATTTATAAATCCCTTCAGCTTTTAATATAAAATCGCCCTTATTCATAATTGGCTCACCTGTAATGTCTCGACCGGCTTTTGCTTCGCGGCCTGCCGGCACGGCAACAGCGCACCAGCCAAACACGCAGCTATGGCCGAAAGGATTATTACCCCCAGAACTTTCAAATCAATATTATTCGGGATATCATCTATAGCATAAATCGTTCTGTCCCACAGCGGTTGATAATCAAACTTATCATAAAGCCACTTTTCTATCCCGTTTATATGCACCAGGAACCGCCATCCGCCCACCGTCCCTATGACAGAGCCTAAAAAACCAACCAAAAAAGCAAAACCCAAAAATAATAACATAACATTTGCATTCGAAACACCTATGCTCTTTAAGATACCTATGTCTTTACTTTTATGGCTGATAATCATATAAGAAACAACAAAGACAATAAAAACAGTTGTAATCCCCACAAGAACAAACATCGCGGTCATCATTGTTTGTTCCTTTTCCATTGCCGCGATGAATACACGCCGGTTATTCTTCCAGCTTTGCACAGTCACCTTCTCTAATAAATCTGCATACTTTTGGTCGGCTTTTTCTTGCTTAAAACTCCGCCATAGCGAAGCGACTCTTCCACAACCTGTCTCAAGTTTCACATCCGGCTTAAACTTTATATGGATAGCGTTGGTCCTTTTGACAGGCTCGCCCATTCCGCATAGCATTTGAGCCTGGTCAAAAGACAAATAAATCATTGAGCTGTCCACTCTGGCCAATCCACTATGCGAAGTATCGCTATAGTAGAAAGTTTTCGTATTCACCAACCCTGCACCCACTTTAGCCAAAGCACCTTTTGCAGTCAACGGAAAACAAGTTACCATCAGAGATGCCATGGCAGGACGGGAACGATAAGTGTATTTGCCTTCCGGACCACGCACCAGCCACCGGTCAATCCCTATAATGAAACCTGGCAGGTTTGGGTCGTAGACAGGAGCAAACGCTTTTGCAACATCATCTTTACGGTGATGTAAGCTCTGGCCAAAACCGGTGGCAATGCTATGCAAGGCTGGATCAATGCCCATCATCTCCAATCCATAATTGTCCTCCATGCCGTCCGGAGTCACCAGCGCATAGCTTTTTATCACCGCCGATGCACCTTCAACAATATCTTGCTGCTCGAGTATCTCCACGAAATCTTCATAATGCGTAAAGCCTACCAGTGATTCGGTGCTGACTACACAGTCACCCGCAAACCGATGATTCTTCTGCCTGAAATCACTCACCAGCCCCGTCATTACAGTCATCACCACAAAAGCTATAAAGACGCAAAGTGCCACTGCAAACACCGCAAAATACGCTATTCGCCGCTTTAATAAATACCTGGTTGCAAGAATAATCTTGTACATTTGAATTAGTGTATATTATTGTCGCTCCTGCAAAAGCAGGAATCTATGCCCTTTTCATTATCCATTTATTCGTATCGCAGAATTTCCACCGGTTTTGTTCTTGCCGCGACAATTGCCGGCACCAACGCTCCAAAGACCGCCGCTGCTATCGCTATCGATACAATGGCCAAAGCCCAGAGCCAGTTAACCTCATTAGGTATCTTACTAAACATATACACGCTGCTCTTCCAAAGCTTCAAACCACAGATTTTTCTTATACACTCCTCAATCACATTTATATTTTTTGTAATAAGGTACCCCAACAAGGCCCCGAAGATTGAGCCGGCAATTCCAACACAAAATCCGAACGCAACAAAAACCCAACACACCGAACCGCTTGCCGCGCCGCAGCTTTTTATTATTGCAATGTCCCTCTGCTTCAGTTTCACGATCATATAAAATATACAGATTATCAGCAGAACCACACTGCAATCCACAACTCCAAATATAAATATCAAAATCCGCATTTGTTTTCGCAGTTCAGTAACATACGGGCTTTGCAACTCTTTAGCCGTGGTGATATCGGTTTGATTGATAAGGTATGGGACCCAATTAAGCTGCTTATCGGCAAAATCACTCCACACCCCGCGAATCTGTGCCAGCGCAGAATCAGTTTCGACATCGGCGGCAAGTTTAATTTGAATCTGGTTGGCAATTTGGCCGTCTTCATCCGGGTATAACTTTTTTTGCAGTTCTCCGATGGGAAGGTACACAAAACTCTTATCAAGTTCATACACTCCAGTGAAAACAATATCTGCAATCCCAAATTGTATGATCTTCCTTCTAAACTGCTCTTTCGAAACCGTCCCGGTAGTAAGTACGACCTGAAGTCCTATCATCTGCTCTGCTGCAGAAAAATCATATTCGTCGGTCTGCTCATCCGGCTCCGCCAACACACCTATGCCCACAAATCCACCGATTTTTTCCGGAAAATCCGAAACCTCAAAAGAGGGTCCTCCGGAAGATTTGCCCTGTGTAATCAGGGATTGCTGAAAATCCGTCACTTTGTCTTGTCGCCCCGGCTCAATCCCCCGAACGCTTACTGCACGAACGTTGCCTTTGGGCAAATGCAATAAACCCTGAGCCGATAGAAGCCCAGTTGCCGCCTCCACTGACTGAATTTGCTCCAGCTTCTCAATAAGCAGTGGATATTTTGTAAACCTGATCGGCGGCTCAAGAACAACGTCCCCCATTGCTTTGACCGCGCTTTGCTCGAAAACATTGATAAAGCCGGTAAACAGGCTGGCAACAACTATCAATAACGAAACAACCAGAGCAATTGCAGCAATGCTCAAAAATACAATCTTTTTCTTACGCAGGTATCGCAGCCATAGAAAAAATTTCAACATTGTATTAAGTCGATAGTCGTTAGTATTTAGCCTCACGTTTTACGTGTTACGTGTGGTGTATTTTCTCCACGATTAATCTTTTACAGGTCTTAAAAGTGGAAAGAGCACTACGTCACGAATACTCGTAGCGCCGGTCAAAACCATTACCAACCTGTCAATCCCGATGCCCAACCCCCCGGCGGGCGGCATACCATATTTCAACGCCGTGATAAAATCCTCATCCATCGTCGCCATCGTTTCCTCCTGGCCGCGAAGCTGGATTTGGAAGTTCTCCTCCTGAACCGCCGGGTCATTTAGCTCCGTATACGCATTGGCCAGTTCCATCTTAGCTATATACAGCTCAAACCGCTCAGCGTATTTCGGGTCGTCTTTCCTGCGTTTGGTCAATGGACACAGCGACGCAGGATAATCAAACACAAAAGTCGGGTTAATCAGATTGTCCTCCACTGTGGCTTCGAAAACTTCATTGATAACCACAGCCTCGTCCATACTCCCCTCATCCAATTCAAGCTCTCTTGCCTTTGCCCGGATAGCCGCGATGTCATCAATTTCACAGCCGCTGTACTCTTTCAGCAGTTCCGCATACCGCACCCGACGCCACGGCCGCGCATAATCGATTGTCATGTCACCGAATTCAATCTGCTCACCACTGCAGTATTTTTCCACTAACAAACAAATAATCTCCTCAGTCAAATCCATCATCACGTTGTAATCGGCGTAGGCCTGGTACAATTCCAGCATCGTAAATTCCGGATTATGCTCTCTGCTCAGGCCTTCGTTGCGGAAATTGCGGTTTATCTCAAAGACCTTTTCCATCCCACCGACCAGAAGTCTCTTCAGAAACAGCTCCGGTGCAATTCGCAAAAATAAATCCAAATCAAGTGTATTATGATGCGTCACAAAAGGTTTGGCTGCCGCTCCACCGGCTATTGCCTGCATCATCGGCGTTTCGACCTCTCGAAAACCACGAGCTTGCAGAAATTCACGAATCGTCGTGATGATGGCACTGCGATTCTTAAACCGCTCCATTACTTCAGGATTCGCCCACAAATCCACATATCTCTGTCTGTAACGCAGGTCGATATCTGACAGACCGTGAAACTTCTCTGGCGGCTGGCACAAACATTTGCTCAGAAGACGAAGATCGTCGGCCCATATAGTAATCTCACCGGTCCTGGTCTTACCCAATTGGCCCCCGGCACCGATTACATCACCAAGATCGAGCAATTTGGCAAGCGGCCATCCTGGCGCGTCGGGACCAAGCAGCTTTTTGCTCAAACCAACCTGGATTGTCCCGCTCCAGTCCCGAAGAGTAATAAAAATCAGCTTTCCGATGTCCCTCAGCAGCACTATCCTGCCGGCACATTTGGCCTTGCCCTCTTCGCCGGCGATGATACCACCCTTCTCAGCCTCGCGCAAACAGGGCCTGCCCTTGATGTCTTCTGCCAGCTCAGCCCCATCATATCTACCCCCATAAGGCTCAATGCCTAATTCCTTAATCTGGCTCAGCTTCTCCTGTCTTTGCCGCTCAAATCGGTCCTGACGTTCTAAGCGCAATGGAGAATCCTTTCCTGTATCTTCCTTGCCTGTCAAATCCATACACTCCTTAAACCAACACCTACACCTTAAGACTTATTTGCACTCGAAACCAAAGAGCCGGCTTGAATCAACTTGCTCTTAATAACCAACACACCCACCGCCAACTGTGGGTCAGCCGCGAGGGTTTCATCGACCGTATATTTTTTCAGCGCTGCATTGCTCTTGTCACGACCGGCCTGAACCAGCACGTTATTATCCCGCTGCACCTCGCTCATTTTTCTGATTTCATCGTTTCTTAACTTGACTTCGATATCCGGCCCGACGCCCCAATCATTTCTGCCCTCCTTTTTCATTGCGTCCCGGCTTTCAACCCTCTGGCCCGAGGGTAAATGATAATATGCCATCGTATATTTTAGACGAGCACCTGCTTCAGGAAGTGGTGTTATACCCTGTACACTGCCTTTGCCATGCGTCCTTTCACCTACCAGAATCGCCCGCTCATGTCGATCATCCGCCAATGCCCCCGCCACAATCTCAGAAGCACTCGCCGAGTAGGAATTTATCAGCACAACGAGGGGGTACTTAGGATGCGTTTTCTCCTTGCGCGCCGATAAATAAGTCCACAACCCGCGGGGACGGGTGCTCACTATCAAGCCTTCTTCGATGAACTTGTCCGTCACCGCAACAGCGCTATCTAAAAGTCCCCCGGTATTGAATCGCAAATCCAGAATCAATCCCTTTAGCCCTTCTGTCTCAAGCCCCGTCAGCACTTTTTCTAAATCATCTGCGGTCCCCACCGAAAAGCTGGTAATGCGTACATAACCGATTTTGTTCTCCTCATCAATCATATACAGCCGTTTGCCTACTGCCGTTCTCTCCCAGCCGCGGATTGTAGGAACAATTATCCTGGCTCTGGTTATGGTGATATTCTTCGTTTTCTCTTCGCCGGGCCTTTTTATCGTCAACTCCACCTGGGTACCTGGAGGACCCGTAATCGTCCTAACTGCACACATAAGGGACATATCCTTCGTTTCAACACCATCAACCAGCTCTATCACATCACCTGCATCCAGACCCGAGTTGTACGCCGGCGTATCCGGCAGAAGACTTGCAACCGTCAATAGCCCTTTTTGTTTCGAAATCTCAATACCTATACCCGTAAATTGATTGGTCATCATCTTTTCAAATTCCTGCACCTGCCTCGGCCAAACCATAACCGTATACTGATCAAGCGCTGACAACGCAGCTTCTGAAAACTGTGCAACCAATACTCGCTCCGGCAATTGAGCCGTTACTTTGTTCAATGTCAGGACCTTGTCAAAAACATCTATAAACTTACTCTTAGTCACACCCGTCTGTGATTGCTCAACTTCATCCAAAATCGCCGCCAGACCCACCGACCAGGCAGATAGCTGTTCACTATCGGGCGGAGAAAAGGGCTTTTCGGAAGTCTTGTTCGGAGAGACAACATCCAGGCTCTCTGATATGTCGGAAAATGATAACGCCATCACTTCACCCAGCAACTCGCATCGCCGGATAGCCTTCGTCGCCATTTGCCGATAATCAACAATGCTGACGTAATAACGTTTCAGGGCTTCAAGCGCCTGCACAAACGTCTCTTTCTTCACGCCGGCATAACGCTCCGAGCGGCTCTCACAGGGGCTGTCTTGAAAAGACGCCACAATAGTGGCCTTATCCAAAAGCTGCTCGGCATGCTCCGAATAATCCTTGTTGTTTGGGTCTATTGCCTGCAGCCAGGAGTAGCAGATTGTGTATGCCTCAAGCCATTTGCCCTTTGACTCGTATTCAGCGGCCCTTTCTATTGCTCTTTGAAAAGCCTGCTTTGCAAACGGCTCGGAAAGAAGCTGTTTTTTTTGTGACTCATCCGCAAACTCGTACACCTTGGCAATAATCCCAAGAGCCTTCGTAATGTCATTAACATCATTTACGTCATCTACGTCATCTACGTCATTGCTGTCCGTGGCCGCTCGAAACTTTTCCAGCTCAGCTAATTGCAGCTTGTATGCGTCCTGGCGAGCCGACTGACGCTGCTGATTTATATTCTTGTATTCGGCGATAATCTTCGCCAACCGCCCAAGTCGTGAATTCTCGACTACCACCTTGTCGGCAGCGTCAAAGCTACCCTGATAAATCAACTCACAAACGGCGTCGACAGCAACGGATTCCGTTGATTGACCTTTTGGAACTTCAACGGCCGCCGGCTGAGCTGCAATCACCGCTTTGGCAGTTGTAACAATCCCCCCGAAAGCATGGCCATAAACTGTTGACAAAAAAACAACTAACGTTAACATAATTCTCTTTTTCATATTTCACATCTCGTAATCAGTACCTCGTAGTTATCAACACGCCTCCTGCAACACTTATTATAAAAGCAACAGAACGCACAACAGAATTAACGACACTCCGCAGCCTTGCCGGCACAACCTACAACATGCAGCTTGTGCTTGACCATTTCCTTAATAGCTTCTCTACCCGGACCAAGATACTTGCGCGGGTCGAACTCACTTGGTTTTTCGGCAAAAACCTGCCGTATCTTTGATGTTAATGCTAATCGAAGGTCCGTATCGATATTGACCTTGCACATGCCCATTTTGGCCGCCCTGCTGACCATCTCCTCCGGAACACCCATTGCATTGGGCATCTGGCCGCCGTATTTGTTGATAAGGTCCACAAATTCCTTCAGGACGCTGCTTGAACCATGCATAACAAGGGGATAACCAGGCAGCCTTTTCTGAATCTCTTCTATCACGTCGAATGCAAGTGTGGGCGCTGTTTTGAACTTGTACGCGCCATGGCTTGTTCCGCAGGCAATAGCCAACGAGTCGCAGCCACTTTTCTCAACGAATTCCTGAACCTGATCAGGGTCCGCCACGTGTTTGCTCACATCGTCGACACCGACCACGTCCTCTTCGATTCCACCCAACTGGCCCAGCTCAGCCTCAACAACCACGTCCCTGGGGTGTGCATACTCAACCACCTGCTTCGTAACGGCAATGTTTTCCTCTAAAGGCTTCGATGAAGCATCTATCATCACAGAAGTAAAGCCCGCATCCACGAATTGTTTACATGTCTCAAATGTGTCCCCGTGGTCCAGGTTTATCGCGATAGGGATGTCCGGATTTTCCTCAACCACAACATCAATGATGGCCCTCAAATAGCTCATACTCGCATACTCACGTCCGCCTCGCGATACCTGCAGGATAAGAGGTGCCTTCTCTTCAGCTACAGCCTCTATAATACCCTGCGTAATCTCCATATTGTTTACGTTAAACGCACCGATTGCATAGCCGTTCTTATAGGCCATCTCAAACATCTTTTTCGTGTTAACCAACGCCATTGTATTCTCCTAAAATTTTTTCATAACTCTTTCGAAATACACTTCACTTTCAATAACGTATCGGACCACCCTGGCCCGTATATCTTTCTGACCCAAACCCAAGCTCCTGCACACCCTCCGGCCAGACACTAAATACAATTGCCTTTCGGTCCATAGACTCATCTACCCTGAACGTTATACCGTAACACAGCCGGTGATAACGTCGTATAAGCATTACTTCGCTTCGGATATTAGCTCCGTAGTCAAAATCATACTGCTGAGAAAAAACAACCGTATATCGCGGGTCAAGAACATAGCTGGCCGCAAATGTAAACGCATTCGAGCCTTCTTCGCCAAGGCCATTATCAATCCGCTTCAAATATCTGCTGCCTATATAGTAACTCAAATTCGGCCAACGAAGACGCGAAAAACCAACATTTAATTGCTGAACCACACCGCTCTGAATATCATAATTCA
>JBARPZ010000083.1:0-6460 GCA_049643445.1 Sedimentisphaerales bacterium | reverse complement strand
GTTAATTTGGCGAAGCTATCCCCCTTGAACTTACGACCTTTAACCTCGGCAATTATTATTTGGCCATTCGGAGGATATAATAAAAAATCGAAGGTCTTAATCTTAGAGCTCGCTATAGTCGCGCGCTTTTGTTCGTCCACGGCAAGGTATTGAATGTGATTATCCCTCAGCCAGTTTTCGAAGGCCCGCTCGTAATGATTTGGGGCAAAATCTTTCATTTCAATTCGGATTGACAACGGCTATACACGTCCCAAGTGGATAATAACCACAATAGTTGCCAACAGGTTCTGCAGTGCGTGCATAGCAATCGGTATATAGATAGAATTAGTTTTTAATCGAGCCCAGCCAAGAAGTAAGCCGCCTGCAAAGATGCTGACTATGATTAAAAAATCATATTGAACGTGGAGCGCCGACCAGGCCAGTGAAGTTATTATTACCGCCCCTATCGGCCCGGCTCTTGAATTCTCAATACCTTTGAACATAAAACCACGAAAAAGTATTTCCTCATATAAAGGTGCCGCGATAATGAAAGCCAACCACAGCAAAGGCGTAAAATAAGCGGTTTTATACGCATCGACCATGAAGTCCGAAACGATGGGTTCCCCTAAAGCAGAAGTTATGGCATCGGAACATATCGTAAACAACAGAAGAATCAAAGCCCATTTGACGAACTGTCTGAAGCCGGTACTATTCAAAGATAGGTATTGCTTAATTGTGATGTTTTTACGAATTTTTGCGAAGAGTACAGACAGGCCAATAACTAACGGTGCGGTTACGCATGTCACCAGCGCGAGAAACAAACCATTTGAATCCAAAGATCGAGCGAATTTCATAATGTCGAACTGCGGATTTAGACTCTTGGTCGCTACGATAATGCCGACAGTGAATATTACGCTAACAAAAAGAAAGACTATCACAATAACGCATGAAAATCCAATAGTGGCCCAAAAGCCCCACGGTGTCGGCTTTGGTTCATCCGGACTTGCGGAATCTGTATGGATTTTCTGGACTTCCAAAACTTTGATTCCAGACTCTTCACATTAGAGAACCTGACTTGTATCACATTAGCAATTCAACTGTGCCAAAAACTCATCGATTTTCACAAGCTCCTGCTTGCCTGTGGTCATATCCTTGATAACAAGCTGGTTTTTTTGATATTCTTCGCCAATAATTATACATTTCCTGGCATTCTGTTCCGAGGCCTGTTTGAGCTGTCTGCTTAATTTAGCGGCCTTATAACTAAAATTCGCTGCAAGTCCTGCTGAGCGCAACTTCATTGTTAGTTTAATAGCATTTTGTCTGTAAGCCTCATCCACAAAGGCAACAAAATAGTCCAATTGTTTCTGTTCAGGCTTGAATAATCCTCTTTCATCAAGCAAAATACCGAGGACGCAATCACCCATGCCCATTCCTGTAGCCGGCATTTGTGGCCCACCAAAATCATTGAGCAAATTGTCATATCTACCACCACCACAGATAGCCCGAAGCTCCCGGGCAAACTCATAAACCTCAAATACCACACCAGTATAGTAAGCAAGACCCCGAACAATGCCTGGATAAAAATCACAATATCGCCATACTCCCATTTGTTCCAGTAACTCTTTCAAACGAGCAAGTTCCTGTACAGCATCTTCGACTTCGGCATTAGTGCCAATTATCTCAGACACTTCAGAAAGGGTTGTCGTACCCATAAAATCTATAATTTTTTCGGCTATAGATTCATCAGAAACCTGCTCAGCAAGCATTTTTTCAAAAGTATCGCTTGGTATCTTGCTATATTTATCAAGCAAAGGATACAAGGATGCCAGTTGTGTTTCTTGAATACCAATATTCTTGAGTGAGGAGGCCAAAAGCTTTCTGCTTGAAATCTTTACTCTTACATCTGTATGTTTTAGCCCTACCGATCTAAGATAGTCGACTGTTGTAAATATCACCTCGGCATCGGCGAGCACGTCATCGACGCCGATTATGTCGATGTTCCACTGGAAGAACTCGCGGAGGCGGCCTTTTTGGGGGCGCTCGGCGCGGAATAATCTGGGGACTGAGAACCACTTTATCGGTTTGGGCAGAGAATTGATTTGCTGGTTAACCATCCTGGCCAGAGTGGGTGTAATTTCGGGCCTTAGTGCAAGGTCCCTTCCACCCCTGTCGTTGAAGGAGAAAAGCTGGTCGACTATTTCGTCGCCGCTTTTTATCTGAAACATCTTCAGATACTCAAATATCGGGCCATCGTATTCTTCGAAGCCGTTTCGGACAGAGACTTTCTTCCAGCCGTCAATTATCCAGTTTCGGCGGGCCATATCCGGCGGATAAAAATCCCTTGTTCCCTTTACCGGCGGTATCTTCATTTCTTTCTCTTTTTCTTCTTTTTCTTTGCTTTCTTCTTTTCGGTTACGTTGTTGTCGAATTTTATCTTTATATACTCTTCCATTTGCTTGTCGCTTGTAAAGTGCAACTCGTAGTCGTATTCACCCTCCACGAAATCGCAGTCCGAGTGACGATATCCTCTGCAAATTCTCGGCCTTTTATTATAAATCCTGCAGCGATTGTCTTTTTCAGAAAGGTATTTGCACTTATTCTTGATGTTGATGTACCAATCGCCGTCCTCTACGAATACCGATATATCTTTATGGCACAGATACCATTTTATATCATCGTAGTCTCCTTTGTCCTCCGGCGTTTCAATCGGCAGAGCAAAATACCGGCAGCACAGTCCTGTACAAATATCACATTGAATCTTTTTGGCCATTACGGCAAACTCCTAATACAACACACAACAGATGCTATATGCTAAATGCCAAGCACTTTACGCTTTTTACAGTCCACTGTCAAGGAATTGAAGTTCAGAAGTGCCTAACTTATCAACGTACTGCCTGAAAATTGATAAGATTAAGAGCCAAAACGATGCAAGTTTTCGAGGGCTGGGCCAATCTGCCGGCTTATCTTTAATCATCTGAAATTCTGTGAAGTGCCGATAAAATACTCGATTTTGGAAAAGTTGCCTGATAATCAGGATTTTCGTGCAGCCCATGAAAATTTCCCCGCAATTTTCCGGATAATATTATGCCCCAAAAAAAACATTGACTTAACCACCCTATATATGTTAAAATAAGTAAGGTTGTGGTACTATACACTTTGGTTACATGGGTAAATTAATAAAACAGAAGGTGGATTTTACGCTGTTTATTATATATATGAGTATTTGACAACAGGATTTAAAAGCTACAAGTGCTTAAAATAAATAGACTTAACGATTTTGGTGTTTAACTGGTTATTAGTTCAGTAACTAAGGCTGATATGCTTGAAAATAAATCAGTAGAACAAAAGTCGCACCAGAGAGCCGTCAAAGTGGAAGCTGTCCACAGCACCTCCCAGCAAAAAACGGGCTCCGAGGCTCATCAGAAGAGCAAAGTGAGTACCGTTACAAGGGCAGCCGGGCCGGTCGACAATACTCTATTCTGCCGCCATGAGATAAAGTATCGTATCACCGAGTCAAAGGCAGCGGCAGTTGAGCAGTTTATCCGTCCATACTTGCAGCTGGACCGTTACAGCAAATTACGACGAGACAGATCTTATCCGATAGTCAGTCTCTACCTGGACTCAGAGAACATGCTGCTGTGCAGACAAACCCTGAGGGGACATAAAAACCGCTTCAAGCTACGGATTCGCAGCTATACCGACGAACCGGGTTATCCCCGCTTTTTCGAGATTAAACGGCGGATGAACACTATTATTATCAAAAACCGAGGCCGTGTCAGGGACCAGGATGTAGTGACTTTGCTTTCAGGCTCATCTTTGCCGCCGCAAGAATATAGTACTGACGAGAAAACGCTCAGCCAGTTTCAGTTGTATATGAAAAGCATTAATGCCAAACCCAAAGTGCTGATTCGCTACATGAGGCAAGCGTATGAAGACACTTCACATAACAGGGTGAGAGTAACCTTTGACCGGGAGCTGTGTTACAATGTGACCAGCTCACCCAAGGTATTGTTTAACGGCCAAGGCTGGCAGCACCATCCCATATCCCGGGGCGGCGTGATTCTGGAGATTAAATTTACGGCTCGTTACCCGGCCTGGTTAAGCCAAATGGTCGGGTGTTTAAACCTGCGTCAGGAATCATTTTCGAAATTCGCAACTTCAATAATGAGTGCATGTTCGCTGGGATTCTGCGCTCCGGAATTATTATTGGTGTAGTAATTATGGATAGATTATTAGATACTTTTAGAGAACTGGAAGTAACGCCCCTGACAGGAGGGGGCTTTAATCCTGAGAGCATCCTTTTGTCGCTATTGCTGGCGTTTATTCTGGGCCAGGTTATAGGCTGGGTTTATTATGCCACGCACAGCGGCCTGTCCTACTCAAGGAACTTCGTGCAGGCGTTGATTATCATCACCGTGGTGGTGGCAATGGTTATGGCGGTCATCGGTAACAATATCGTTACCGCTGTCGGGCTGATGGGGGCTTTAGCGCTTATACGATTTCGTAACATTATCAAGGATACCCGTGACATAGCTTTTATTTTCATCGCGCTGGTCGTCGGTATGGCGACCGGCTCCCAACTTCACGGCACGGCTATTATCGGGACCGCTGTTCTGAGTTTGATAGTGATATACCTGTATGTGACGAGCTTTGGCACACATGAGCCTCACAACGGCTTTTTGCGGTTTAACCTTAGAGGCCATATTGACCCAAAACACCCTATTCCGGGCATCCTGAAGCGTTTCTGTGGCAACTTCACGCTCATATCGTCGCAAGAGAGCGGCTTTGGCAGCGCCGCCGTTGAGTACGCTTACCAGTTGATGATACGAAATGCGACAAAAAATGAGCTGATGCTGTCCGAACTGAAAAAAGTCGAGGGTATCGAGAATGTCAGCCTGACAATGCAGGAGCAGTTGTTGGAGGTTTAGATTACGTATGGGAAGGATAAATTTGCGAAGCAGTCGTTTATTTCTGCGTGTTCTGCCTGTTCTGGTATGGTCTGGGGCCGTACTGTGTGTGGTCGGACTGTATCATCGACGTGTATCACAATTTGAAATTGTAGGCGTAGCTGATGCGGAAGTGCATGACGTCGGAACCAACACCAGGGCCCGCCTGGTCAGTGTTAACGTCCAATTGTTTAAGAAAGTCAACAAAGGTGACCCAGTAGCTATAGTCAATACTGTACTTGATGATGAACGCCTGGATGCTGAAATAGCAGTTATACAAGCAGAAATAAATCACCTGGACGCAGAGTTAATTGAACTTCGTAAAAACTATGAAGCTTTAGTATTCAATCAGGAATCCGAGTGGTGGGCCGAGAGACGCGCATTTACCGCCGATATAGTGGCGGCCAAGGCTCGTATTGTTGATTCTAATGCGATGGTTGAAACCGACCTGGCAACGCTGACAAAGGTGCAACAGGAAATCGAAATCTTTGAGATTGAGAATGGTGCTAATTTCGGAACGGATATTGCTTTATATAATAAGTGGCAAGCAATGAAAGCAGACCGTGACAGACTGGCGGAGAAGATTGAGCGGGACCAGGGGGTTTTGGCCAAATATCATGAGGAATTGAAAGAAGCAAAGATCCGAGAAGAGAAATATATTACGTACCGTCCCCGGGCCGGCACTGACCCGAATGAGAATCAACGTGTTATATATTTGGCAAAGGAGGCCTTACTTCAGCAGATGAACGAACTGAAGGAAAGACAGAAAGAAGTGGTTCTAAGGGCTCCCTGCGACGGTTTTGTCAGCAGCATTGACAACCAGGTTGGTGAGATAGGTATACTGCCTGATTTCCCGGTACTCAGCATAACAGAAGAAAGGCCCAGTTCGATCATTGCCTATGTCAGCGAAAATTTAGCGGGTCATTTTACGCCCCAAAAACAAGTAGCAATTATCAAAGGCACCGAACCGAAACAGATTGGACGGTCTGAGATAACATATATTGGTCCGAGGGTTGAACAACTTCCGGTGCGGTTGTGGCAAAATCCCACCGTCCCTCAGTGGGGTCGGCTTATGCAGATTGAGATTCCGCTGAACATGAAGCTGATTCCTGGTGAAATGGTGGGAATAAGGGTTTTATAGCTCGGTCAGCAAAACCGCGGTAGAATAAAACATTCACAAACATGCACAGTGCCAATGCCAATAGCCAATAGTGGTGGATTCCTCTCGGGAAAACCTATCATTTGTATGTAATTCTACTATGAACGTATACATTCTGGTTGTCCTGGTAAATTAACGACAGGAACAGTCTTTCAGATAACAGGCATCCGACAGATGATATTTGATATTGATAATTAGTCGCCAGGCCCTTCCAGTTTCTTCAATAACAGGTCGAGTGAATCTGTTATGTCAGCTTTCTCGCCCTCAGCTTTTTCCTCGAACTCACCTTTCTCGATTTTAGTTTTCTCGAGCTGGGGCGTAGTAAACTTCGTCTCATCAAGGAACTTTTTCTCGCTTTCTGAAAGCGTGGGCTCGG
>JBARPZ010000082.1:0-7010 GCA_049643445.1 Sedimentisphaerales bacterium | reverse complement strand
CAGCAGGCATACCTGTAAGTGATAATCAGAATTCACTCACCGCAGGAGAACGTGGCCCAACATTAATGCAGGATCATGTACTGCTTGACAAATTGGCTCATTTCAACCGTGAGCGTATCCCGGAACGAGTTGTTCACGCCAAAGCTGCAGGAGCACACGGTACATTTACTGTCACCCATGATATAACAAAATACACAAAGGCAAAGATATTCTCAGAGGTTAATAAGAAAACAGAAATGTTTGGACGTTTTTCTACAGTAGCTGGCGAAAAAGGATCTGCCGACACTGTTCGTGATGTCAGGGGATTTGCGTTAAAGTTCTATACTGAAGAAGGCAACTGGGATATGGTTGGCAACAATACGCCAGTCTTCTTTATCCGCGACGCGATGAAATTTCCGGATTTCATCCATACTCAGAAGCGTATGGCCCAGACCAATTTGAGGTCTCATACAATGTGGTGGGATTTCTGGTCACAGGTTCCCGAAGCCTTGCATCAGGTTACCATTCTCTTTTCGGACCGTGGTATTCCCAAAGGAATTCCATATATGAATGGGTATGGCAGTCATGCGTATAGCTTCATCAATGCAAAAAATGAACGCTTCTGGGTTAAGTTCCACTTTAAGACCAAACAGGGTATCCAGTGTATGATGCAGGAAGAAGCAGATCGAATTGTAGGAGAGAATCCGGATTATCATACACAGCAACTGTTTGAGATGATCGAAGGGAGTGAATATCCCAGGTGGACTCTTTATGTGCAGATTATGCCTGAAGTGGAAGCCGAGAATTATCGCTGGAACCCATTTGACCTGACGAAAGTTTGGCCCCACGCCGACTATCCCCTGATTGAAGTCGGTGAGATGGAATTGAACCGAAATCCTGAAAATTACTTTGCAGAAGTCGAGCAGTCGGCTTTTTCACCTGCCAACGTAGTACCCGGCATTTCCTTCTCTCCTTGCAAAATGCTTCAGGCACGTATCTTTTCTTATGCCGATGCACATCGTTATCGCCTGGGTGCGAACTATGAAAGCCTGCCGATCAATCGCTCAAAATGTCCTGTACACAACTATCAGCGTGATGGTTCTATGCGGTTTGACGGCAATAGTGGGGCATCTGTCAATTACGAACCCAATAGCTTTGGTGGTCCGAAGGCAGACCCGGCATACGCCGAGCCACCGTTGAAGATTTCTGGTGATGCAGATAGATATGACCAAAAACGTGGCGTTGATGATGATTATATCCAGCCGGGGAATCTGTTCAGGCTTATGTCTGCCGATGAACAACAGCGACTGATTCAGAACATCACAAATAGCTTAAAGAAAGTCTCCAAAGAGCTGCAGGAAAAAATGGTGAAACATTTTCGCAAAGCAGATAAACACTACGGGGATGGGATTGCTAAAGGAGTGGGTTTATCATAAAGAGACTCTATACCGATGATTAACTGAATATTGCCGGATCCCCATCTATCAAATGTATGTACCCATTTGTGAGAAAGCTCTCTGACAAGGAGCAATTAACATTAGATATTTTTTCTCACTTGGGGCATTTAACTTTGTAATAGAATAGATCCATAACCATCTCCTTATCATTACATTATAGTTGTTCTTCTCTTTGCAAATACCTTCCCAACATCTCCCCCCCTCGCAGGGACAGCTAAAAAAAGTTCATTATTTGCCTTTTTTTTGTTTACTATTGTTTGGATATCTGTTAATATACCATCATGTTTGCCGGCAGGTAAACGTAAACCGCCATAGAAATGGCAGATTTAGCGGAGAACCGCACGAGTAGGGCAAGTTGTCAAAGTCAAATATCAATAATCAGTAAGAAAGGACCCTATTCATGCACAAGCTTTTTGAGATTCCCTCTACTACTCTGTTTCTTTGTGCATTGTATGCATATTTATGGCTAAAAATTCCGTACTTGTTAAATTACAAAGACTTATATAAAATTCTTATTTTGCTGCCAAAGTTTAAAATGTACAGGAATATGCGGGAGCAGCCTGTTGAGGATTTTCAGATTTAGATGTAATAGATGATATGGCGTTATTAGGAATGCAGGATGTTAGCGTTGGCTATGGCGGGTACCCGCTGCTTGAGCACATGAACTTTCAGATCGAGCACGGCGAGAGCATATGTCTGCTTGGCCGCAACGGTGTTGGTAAATCGACGCTAATGAAACTTATTTCCGGGGAACTTGAACTCGAAAGCGGTATTATTTCAAGAACGCCTTCGCTTTCCGTCACTTGCCTGACGCAGGTTGTACCCGCCGGTCTGAAAGGAACCGTCTTTGATGTAGTATCCGAGGGGCTTGGCCCGCGAGGTAAACTCCTTGCCGAATATCATCTGCTGAGCCATCGTATCACCACTGAGCCGCACAACAAAAATCTGCTGGGACAGTTGGACAAACTCCAACACAGTCTCGACATTGAAGACGGATGGCAGTTGAACCGCCACGTTGAGATGATAATTGAAAAGATAAAACTGGACGCTGATGCGGAAATAGAGAGCCTTTCCGCCGGAATGAAACGGCGTGTACTGCTGGCACAGGCAATCGTTCGAGAGCCGGACATATTGCTGCTCGATGAACCGACCAATCATCTCGATATCGAAGCCATAACCTGGCTTGAGGAATTCCTCTCGCAGTATAGTGGGACATTGATGTTCGTCAGCCATGACAGGGCATTCGTGAAAAAACTCGCAATACGTATAATCGAATTAGACCGCGGTCGACTGACGAGCTATCAATGCAATTATGAAACGTACCTGCTGCGTAAAGAGGCCGCAATGGAGGCCGAAACGGTCGGAAATGCCCTTTTCGATAAAAAGCTGGCACAGGAAGAGGTCTGGATACGCAAAGGCATAAAGGCCCGGCGTACGCGAAATGAAGGTCGGGTGCGGGCTCTCAAAGAGATGCGGGAGGAGAGAAGACAACGCAAAGAGCTTATCGGTACCGTCCGGATGCGATTGCAGGACGCACAGCTCTCGGGCAGACTTGTTATTGAGGCAAAAGACATCTCGTTTACCTATAAGCCTGATGAGCCGATCATCCGAGAGTTTTCTACGCTGATCATGCGGGGCGATAAAATTGGTGTAATCGGCCCTAACGGCTCAGGCAAAACTACTCTGCTCCGGATCCTCCTGAAGGAACTGGCGGCACAGCAGGGAACCGTACGCCATGGCACCAATCTCGAAGTCGCATATTTCGACCAGTTGCACGCACAGCTCAACTACGAGAAATCCGTATATGAAAATATTGCCGACGGCAGTGAGACAATCATCGTCAACGGCAGTCCCCGCAACATAATCGGCTATCTGCAGGACTTCCTGTTTACGCCCAGCCAGTCCCGCAACTCTGTGGCCAATCTTTCGGGCGGTGAACGCAACCGGCTATTGCTTGCAAGGCTGTTCGCGAGGTCGTCAAACATACTGGTTCTCGATGAACCAACCAACGACCTTGACATTGAAACTTTGGACTTGCTTGAAGAATTTCTGATGAATTATCCAGGAACGGTATTGCTCGTAAGTCACGACCGCGAATTCCTGAATAATGTGGTCACGAGCACATTGGTGCTGGAGGGCAATGGGATTGTTAAGGAGTACGTCGGCGGATATGATGACTGGCTCAGACAAAGTAAAAAAACACTCCAATTACAGCAACCGCCGGAAAATGCCCCTGCCAAAAAAACCAGGACAAAACAAAGATCAGGGCGGCCGCGTAAATTGTCGTTCAAGGAAAAAAAGGAGTATGAGGCAATACCTAAGCTGATTGAAACACTGGAAACAGAGCAGAAGCAATTGCACGATGCTATGGCTGACCCTGATTTTTACAAAAAAGGCCGGGAGATTGCTGCCGTCACAGCAAGGCTGGAGGAATTGAGGATACAGCTGGAAAACGCCTACGCACGCTGGCAAATGCTGGAAGAGCTTCAAGCGTAATTTCCCCGACAAAGACTTAAAGTCAGGCCCATCTTTAATTAGTTGCTGCTTTCCAATCAACCATGCCGGATTAAAACCATAATATAACCTGCTGTCGCTAAGATGTATGACCCCGTCCGGCGTCTGCGTCGCCGACCAGTATGACTTGTTCTGTCCGTGGGTTGCATCGTGTGTGATTGGCCCTAAGGATTTTCACGCTATGAAAAAGGCGGAGTGGTAGGGTGGACACTGCCCACCATCTTTTTGTTTAGCCCCTCAAATTTATTTGGGGGGTCATCCTTCGAATTTTTGATTTTTACATTATTATTGCCTGTCCGAATCCGAATCCCGAATCCCTGCATGCTTTAGGCAGGGATCCAGAAAATGTATCTGCGTAGGCAGGGACACAGAATATATTCCCCCTCCTGTCATTTCGAGCGGAGCGCAGCGAAGTCTGTAGGGTGTGCAAAATTTGTTTTTGCACACGCGGAATCTAAAAATACCCACTCCCCGCATCCACCCACCTGTCCGAATCCCGAATCCCTGCATGCAGTAGGCAGGGATCCAGAAAATGTACCTGCGTAGACAGGGACCCAGAATATATTCCCCCTCCTGTCATTTCGAGCGGAGCGCAGCGGAGTCGAGAAATCTGGCCAATGATTGGAATAAACCTACTCGCTTCCGCCCATCTACGCATCCACCCATTTACGCTTTCAACTTTTTTCCCTTTTCTCTTTTCCCCACCTGTCCCTGCATGTCTTAGGCAGGGATCCAGTGTTTCTAAGCTCTACTACTCAACGATTTCCAGCAACTTTTCCTTTAAAACAGGAAAGTAACTAACTCGCTCAATATTCTTTAGAGCAGGCAAACCCTTAAAAGTGATCAAAACTCCAGTACGGTCGCATTTGAAGGTATAATCTGTTATGTCGCTTTTCCTGCATTCTTGAATTTCACCACTTGTATACTGTACTAAAATCCTATCTTGTTCAATTGAAATGCTCGAAAGAATCTTAGGACCACGTTTTAGCCTGAAAACACCATATATAAGAGACGTTAGCGAAAACAGGAGAATAAAAGTCGGTATAATTATCCCCAACTCTCTTTCTCGTGATAGTATAAGCATAATTGGGAACCCAACTCCCCCAGCAATAGCGAACCAAGCTTCGGCTAAAGCATTCTTTTCTTCTTTCGTTTGTTCATCGAGGGAGTATTCAAATTTTCTTATTTCTTCTTTACCAGATATATGATCTGCCCATTGATTCCAAATGGCTTCGATCCTTGCGTTCATCTTTATCTTTATTTCGGGAGGCATTTTGCCCTCGGATTTGTTGTCCTCTTGATCAATTACAGATAAAATATTTAATGAGTCAAAAGTTATATTCTTAATTTCTTCCCATCTGTACAGCTTCTCGCTATGAATGTCCCTGAATATCAGGCCTTGAAGCGTTGATGTCACCTCCTTGTTGTAACGCGGATACCGGATATCCCTTAAAGCATTTTGGTAATCCACACAATTTTTCCGAATCAGCTCGACACTTTCAGAACTTGCGATTTTCTCTTCAAGTTGGAGGGCATACTTATACCAATATCTGGACACAACAGCCCAAAATACAAGTATTCCCAAAATTGCCAATCCATAAGGCCAGGATATTGTGTCATCTTTTTTGATATAACTAAGAACGATTAATAGATAATGAAAAACAAAATAATAAACCATGAAACCCATAAAACAACAGTTTAAAGCAGCACCTTTTACTCTCTGATCAACCGATTTTGATATTAACACACGTGCAATTGCGCTAAACATATGTACCCAGGGAAGCAAAATCGCAAATAGCCCCAATGATATGAGAGTTCCTGTCTTCAAATAAGTTTGTACGCTGGAATAATCAACAAAACTGATAGTCACGACCAACCATCCAAAACTCGCCAAAAAACTAAAAAAGCAAAAACCACACACCTGTTTTAAACAACTCAGCAACATTACATACCAGTGGCCAAACAAAAGGGCCATCTCTTCATATAGGTGGCTTTTTAGGTCCTTTTGGCTAATAAGAATGTTATTCCATGATTGATACCATATTATTGATATAAGCCAGATGAACTGCAAGCCTCCGCATCCATAGTATACGTACAGATTTTCCTGCCCCATGCCAATAAGAATATAGCCAGCCAGGCAAATTCCAAATATCCCGAAACTTGATCTAAACCAGAAATTCCATATTACATGGGAAAACACTAACATCCACCATGGGCCGAGAAGCAAAGAACATATAAGCCCAACTATCTGACATGCTATTCGCAGGACTGGATTTATTAATTCCTCTTGAGCCCAACCGGGAGGCCAAATCCAACCGTAACAGCTTGCCAACAGCAAAATAGGAACAATCCACCTCAATATAATTCGTAACGCAGTTCTAAGCATCTTTCAATCCATGCTTCTCCTGAGTGAATCTCTAAATTCTATCTATCAAAAATTATAACTTGGACCCCTTGTTTTCACAACGCATTTCTCCTTACATAATCCTATATGAGACATTCAAAAGATCAATCAGGCAAAGTCTTGCATTCAACCTACTTCAGCACAACTAAAGGACGAAAAAAAGTTCTTATTTATTCATTTTTTTCGTTTACTTTTGTTTGTTATTCTGTTAACATACCAATATGTTTGCCTGTCCCTTAGGGGCCGGCAGGCAAACGTAAACCGCCAGTAGGCGAAAGTTTTAGCGGAGAACCGCACGAGTAGGGCAGCCGCCCAAGTCTTAGTATCAGTAGATACACACAAAAAGCATTATTTTGCATCATAAATGACAGGTTTTGAAACATTTGGGTGTATTAATGACAAATAAACACTTATTTAGCGGGCTTCTGAAAAAGGCCGTTTCAATGGCCTTGTGGACGAAGGCAACCCTCTTTTCATATATAACGCCGTCTTTTCGGCCTCAAATGGCGAGATACGCTTCACACTTCACGAGATACGAATTATGCTCGCTTTTAGAGCAGAGCTTGCCGAGAACACCAAACCGGCCAAAAACCTCTATAATCTCTGTTAATCCACGCTTAATAAACGACTTACGCACCTGTAAGGTACTCTACAAC
>JBARPZ010000081.1:0-3646 GCA_049643445.1 Sedimentisphaerales bacterium | reverse complement strand
TCTCAAGCGGCATAAGGAAACCAATGAAAACGACCCGTTTTTCGTTTACTTACCGCTTTCGGCACCGCACGCGCCCTGGCTGCCCCCGGATTTCGTCAAGGGACAGAGCAAGACAGGAGCCAGAGGTGACATGGTCCTTCTGGCAGATTGGTGTGTGGGCAAAGTGCTCGGTATTCTGGAGCGGTTGAAGCTTACAGACAATACTCTTGTTATTGTCACAAGTGATAACGGGCCTCGTATTGGTAAAAAAGGACATGCATCTTCCGGTGATTGGCGCGGTTACAAATCACATATCTGGGAAGGCGGTCATCGGGAACCGTTTATTGCCCGTTGGCCGGGCAGGATAAAGCCTGGAACCACCAGCGATGAGGTGATTTGTCTAACAGATTTGATAGCAACTTGTGCGGCCATTGTCGGGACTAAGCTGCCCGAGAACGCGGGACAGGACAGTTACAATATTTTGCCTGCACTCCTGGGTGAAAAATCCGACAAGCCGATTCGCCAAGCAACTGTGCATCATTCCTGTTTCGGAGTGTTCAGTATTAGACAAGGCCATTGGAAGCTAATCCTTGGAACAAAAAGCTCAGGCGGATGGGTAGAGCCAGGAGGCAGCGGCCCCAAAGAGGGCAGCCCCGGGCAGTTATATAATCTGGCCGATGACCCCTATGAAAAAAATGATTTGTGGGAAAAGCATCCCGATATCGTGGAGCGTATGACAAAACTGTTGGATAAGTATAAAGAGCAGGGCTACAGCAAACGGCTTTGAAAGCCATTCAGGAAAACCGGAAGGATTTGCACGTAACTGGAGAAACAGGATATGAGTACAGGTAATTATACTCGTCGTGATTTTTTGAAAGCCATAGGCCTGGGGACGGCAGCGCTGACGATGCCGGGCTGTGTCAGTTCAACCGGGCAAGTCTCCGGCAGGTCGTCCGTGGACAAGCCGAACTTTGTTATCATTTTCACTGACGACCAGGGATACGCTGATGTTGGTTGTTTCGGGGCGGAGGGATTGGAAACGCCCAACCTTGACCGCATGGCTGCCGAGGGCGTGCGCTTTACGGATTTCTATGCTGCTGCTGCGTCGTGCACCCCCTCGCGCGCGGCTCTGATGACCGGCTGCTACCCTCAGCGGGTCGGCCTGCCTCATGTGCTCGGCCCAAAAGTGGAAATCGGCATCAACACCGAGGAACAAACGATTGCCGAAATTCTCAAGCCCCGTGGTTATGCCACCGCGTGTTATGGTAAATGGCACCTGGGGCATCATCCCCAATTCCTGCCCACACGCCACGGCTTCGACGATTACTTCGGTCTGCCTTACTCGAATGATATGTGGCCGCACCACCCGGAGCGACCGGGAGGATACCCCGATTTGCCGCTTATCGAAGGCGAAAAGATTATCGAATACAATCCCGACCAGACAAAACTGACCACATGGTATACCGAGCGGGCAGTTAAGTTCATCGAGGCCAATAAGGACCGGCCTTTTTTCGTTTATCTGCCGCATTCGATGGTACACGTACCGCTATTTGTCTCGGACAAGTTTAAGGGTAAATCCAAACAGGGGCTGTTCGGCGATGTGATAATGGAAATCGACTGGTCCGTTGGGCAGATTCTGTCGACGCTCAAACGGCTGGGCATTGATAAGAAGACGCTGGTGATATTCTCATCTGATAATGGGCCGTGGCTGAGCTATGGCGACCACGCCGGCTCGGCCAGGCCGCTTCGTGAGGGCAAGGGTACCACATTCGACGGCGGCCAGCGGGAACCGACAATCATGCGTTGGCCGGGCAAAATCCCCGCCGGCTTGGTCTGCAAAGAACCCGCCTCGGCAATGGATGTTCTGCCAACACTGTCAAAACTGGCCGGCGCAGAATTGCCTGACCGCCCGATTGATGGTAAAGACATCTGGCCCTTGATGTCGGGTCGACGAAGGGCCACGAGCCCACATGAAGCGCTGTTCTACTACCGCGGCTGGGCACTTGAGGCGGTGCGCAGCGGCAAGTGGAAACTTCACCTGCCCCACGGCTATCGTACACTGGCCGGGCGGTCCGGCGGTACAGGCGGTATCCCAGCTAAGTACGAACAGGGCAAAATCGGCATGGCTCTATTTGACCTCGAAAACGACATCGGCGAGCAACATGAGATTGGTGCTCAGCATCCTGAGGTAGTCAAGCGACTTTTAAGCCTGGCTGACAGGATGCGTGAAGACCTCGGAGACTCAAGCAGGAAGATGACCGGATATGGCAGAAGACCACCCGGCCGTATATGAGTTAGTTCAAGCGCCCGGCTCAAATCTAATCCAGGCGCCAGTACTCTTGCAAAATCCTTAGTAGCCGGATATTATAGCGTAAATGCCGGCAAAAAAGGATAAGAACAAGCACAAGGTCACTCCGAGTGCGGTTAATAAAAAGGCCTATCGAAATTTCGAGCTTATTGAGAAGTTCGAGGCCGGGCTTGCACTTTTGGGCTCCGAGGTTAAATCGTTGCGGGCCGGCCAGGCCGACCTTGACGGTTCGTATGCGAGGATTTTAGACGAGCAATGCTGGCTCGTTGGTGCTACTATAGCCCAGTATCAACAGGCCGGTGGAATGAACCATGAGCCGACCAGAAACAGAAAACTATTGCTGCACAAGGCCGAAATCCACAAGATAAGGGTAAAGCTTGAGCAGCGGGGCTTCACTCTCGTGCCCCTGCGGATATACTTCAGTGAGAGGGGCTTTGCAAAGTTGGAGCTGGCCCTGGCAAGAGGCAAAAGACAATACGACAAACGAAAAACAATCACCGAGCGTGACCAAAAGCGAGACATGGATAGAAGGATGAAAAAATATCGCAGATAATTGAAACCGAAAATGTGGGTTCCAGCTTTCAAAAGTAATGACAAAAGAGACACAAATGACACTTTGCAATAAGATATATAAAGTTCAAGATGGGAGTTTTTAGAATGGCTGAAGAAAAAAAAGAAGAGAAAAAGATTATCATTGACGAAGATTGGAAAAAAGAAGCTCAAAAAGAAAAGGAAATATTAGCTGCACAGGAAGAAGAGGAAAAAAAGAAAGCCAAAGAAAAACCTGATCGTGGGCCCTTGCCTCAGGGCAGTTTTGCCGCACTGGTAAGCATGCTCGTTACACAGGCCCTGTTTGCCCTGGGTTTGCTTGAGGTCAAGGGGCAGGAGGGACAAGAGAAAGAGCCGGATTTGGAGCTTGCCAAATATAACATCGATATGCTCGAGACCCTTGAGGAAAAAACTAAAGGCAACTTGACTGAAGAGGAAAAGAAAGTCCTCGAAAATACACTCAGCCAGGTCCGTATGGCCTACGTTCAGGTTGCAGAGCAAGTCCCACCGAAAACCCAATGAGTAACGGGGCAATAATATGGTGTAAATATGCTACAAAAAGAGAAATCTCTTATGGAGTAAGCCGTATTGGCGAATATATTAGACAAAATCATTGCAGATAAAAAAACAGAGGTCGAACTTCGCAAATCTCAAGTGAGCCTTGAGCAGCTTAAAGAAGAGGTTCGCTCTTTGCCGAAGTGCCGCAATTTCTACAAAGCTGTCACAAAGGCCAACAGCCGCGGCATAAACGTTATCGCAGAGGTCAAAAAGGCATCGCCGTCGGCCGGGCTTATTCGCGAGGATTTTGAC